>CAZVAV010000104.1:0-6595 GCA_964625135.1 uncultured Oscillospiraceae bacterium
CTGCGGCAGGATGGCTGGGAGGCGCTGGCCAGCTTTATTCTGAGCCAGAACAACAACGTCAAGCGGATCACCGGCATCATCGAGCGGCTTTGCGACTGCTTTGGCGATCCGCTCGGGGAGGGGATCAGCTCGTTTCCCGGAGCAGAGCGGCTGGCCGGGCTTTCTCCCGATGACCTTGCGCCGCTGCGCTGTGGCTTTCGCGCCCGGTATCTGATCGACGCCGCGCAGAAGGTGCACAGCGGGGAAGTCGATCTCGACGCGCTGCCCGGCCTGCCGACCGACGAGGCTCGAGCCGAGCTGATGAAGATTGTCGGGGTGGGCAAAAAGGTGGCCGACTGCGCGCTGCTCTTTGGGTTCGGACACGGGACATGCTTCCCGGTCGACGTCTGGATCGGTCGGGCGTTGCAGGAGCTGATCCCCGACGGTCTGCCCGAGCAGCTCGGCCCTTCGGCGGGAATCGCCCAGCAGATGATCTTTCATTACATGCGCGCCTGCCCCGATCGGGCAGGGCGGGAATAAACCGGGAGGACGCAACAGCACATGCGGGAACTGTTTTTCGACTGCGGCCGCGGCGTCAGCGGCGATCTGACCTTGGGGGCGCTGGTTGACCTTGGGGTGCCGTTTGCGGCGCTGCTCGATGCGCTGGCGCTGCTGCCGCTGCGCGGCTACCAAATAGAGGCCGCCCCCGCACAGGGGAGCGGGCTTCGGGGCACCAAGGTGTCGGTCGAGCTGCTGCCGACCCATCCGGACAATTGCCGGGAGCGCTACTATCCCGAGCTGACCCGGATGATCGGCGAGAGTGCCCTGCCCGCCCCGGTTATCCGACGGGCGCTGCGGCTATTACGGATTCATGCTGAGGCCACCGCCGCGGCGCATGGCATCGAACCAGATGCGGTATGCTTTCACGAGCGGGGGGCGCTCGATACGGTGATCGATCTGGTCGGGGCGGCCTTTTGCGTGGAGTATCTCGCCCCCGACCGGATTGCCTCCACCCCGCTGACCGATGGGACGGGAACCATCCTCTGCCGCCGGGGGGTGCTTTCGGTGCCGGTTCCGGCGGTTCGGGAGATCACCGGGCGCTTTTCGATTCCCACCCGAAGCTGCGACGTGCAGGGGGAGCTGGTGACCCCTACCGGCGCTTCGATCGCCGCCGGGTGCTTTGCGGCATTCCGGGAGCAGCCGCCCTCGGCATTTTTGCGGCGCGGAATCGGCTTTGGCGACCGCAACCGGGAGCGGGGCGGTTATCTGACCTGCTATCTGATCGATTCAGAGGAATAAGCATCCGGGCTCGATCGCTTTGTAAGCTGTCGAGCCCGGATGCTTTTATGAGCGCGGGAATTACTCCCCAAAGATGCAGCGGAAAACGGGCTGCATGTCCTTGATCCACCGATTGGTCTCCCGGTCGTAGAAGTGGGAATCCGAATTCACCGCAAAGGGAATCCCCGCCCCGGTCAGGCTGTCGGTCATGTACCGGGCGAAGGCGACCTGCTCCTCAACCGGGTAGTCGTTTCCGTCGTTGTAATTCCCCGCCATCCATGCGCCCACCCAGGTCGGAATTCCCGTGTCCCTCTGCCAGGCAAGGGCAAGATTGATTTTCTCGGTCACCAGCGCGCGCTCCTCCTCGGTGCCGGTGGTCCAGAGCTTGCGGTCGTTTGATTTGCTCGGGCCGGACGCGTAAAAATGCCATTCGGCCATCAGGTAGCCGTTGTGTTGGGACGGGATTTTAAGCTCGTGGAGATAGGCCGCGTCGGAGCGAAGGCGCGGCGAGAGAATCAGAATGCGGGTGGGGTTGCTCTCGCGGATCGCGGAAACAACCTGCTCGTAGAGGTCGTTGAGCAGTTCCGGCTGCTTGTTGACCGCGTCGCTCGCCTCGATCAAAAGATCAAAGGCGAGCAGCGGCGATAGATCCTGGTAGCGCTCCGCCACGGTGCGCCACCATTTGACGACCTTGCGGATATTTTTGTCGCTTGGATCGTTTTTGAAGTCGTCGGCCTGATAGGCGATGATGGGGATGATTCCGTTTTCCAGACAGTCGGCAATCTGTTGGTCAAGTCCCGACAAAAGCGCCTCGTCCGCCGCATCGGTGACGCGGAGACGCACATGAGAAACCCCCGCCGCCGCAAAATCGGCCGCCGCCCGCTCGTTGTAAAAGGTGCGCCCCTTAGCGGTCTTTGACCAGTCAACATCCATCCCCTTTCCGAGCATCCCCTGATAATCCCACGGAGCAATCGCCAGCCCGTCGATGACGGTGGGGGCGTCGGGCTCGGGAGAAACAGGCTCGGGTTGGGAAATCACAGGCTCCGGCTCCGACGAAACAGGCTCGGGTTGGGAAATCACAGGCTCCGCGAAGGAAGCGGTGGGCTCGGACGAAACAGGCGACGCAAAAGACGATTCCAACGCGCTTGGGAGAACGGTGGGCGTTGTGGCTTGGCAGGCGGTCAGCATGGCACAGACCGCGAGCAGGAAAAACAAAAGAGCTGCTCGAAAATTTTTCATGGTTCCTCCAAGTGAAATTAAGTAAAATCAAGTGAAATTTATTTGATCCCCTTTAGTTTATCCGCTTCGGCTCGGCGCGTCAATCGGCAAACCTGTGGCAAGCAGCAGCGAGCGGCAGAAAAACAAGCGAGGATGCTCGGCGGATTTTCACCCGCCGAGCCTCCTCAGAGCAAAAAAGGGGAATGTGGGGAGCATTATTTTTTGCGGTACTTTGAAAGGTCGATGGCGACCGCGACCGCGATGATGATGCCCTTGATGACCTGCTGCCACATGGGCGAGACGTTGATAAACTGCAGGCCGTACTGGATTACGGTAAAGATCAGAACGCCCGAGACAATGCCGGATACCTTGCCGACGCCGCCGTTTAGCGATACGCCGCCGACCACGCAGGCCGCGATGGCGTCAAGCTCATAGCCGTTGCCGTATTGGTTGGTGGCGCCCGCCGTTCGGGCCGCCTCAAGCACGCCGGCGAAGCCGTAGAGCAGCGAGGCGAGGATGAAGATGCCCATGATGGTGCGAAACACATTGACGCCCGAGACAACCGCGGCCTCACGGTTTCCGCCGATGGCGTAGACGTTTTTGCCAAACACCGTCTTGTTGAGGATGAACCAGATCACAACGGTGACAAGCAGCGCGATGGGAATCAGCACCGAAATGCCGGGGAACACAACCTTGCCCGCCGCGTTTTCGATGACAAAGAACTTGGTCTGGCCGAGCAGTGCGAAGTCCTCCCGCACGCCGCCGATCGGCTGGCTCTTGTTGGGGGGCAGGTCAAAGTAGAGGGAGCACGCGCCGTAGATGATGACCTGCACGGCCAGCGTAGCGATAAACGGGTGCATGTCGTATTTGGCGACCAAAAACCCGTTGAGGCAGCCGAACAGCATACAGGCCGCGATGGCGAGCAGGATCGGCAGAATGATCGGAACAAGCGGCAGGTCGGGGAAGAAGCGGTTGCCGTAATCGAGGTTTTGCAGCATCGAGGTCGAGATGACCGCCGCCAAGCCGACCATACGACCTGCCGAAAGGTCGGTACCGGCGATCAAAAGCGTGAAGCAGATGCCCAGCGCGATGATCAGCCGGGTGGAGGACTGGGTGAGAATATCAAGCACAACCCGCATCTGCATAAAGCGGGGCTGGATAAAGCAGATGACCACGACCAGCGCCAGCAGCGCGATGATGATGGCGTTGTTTGTAAGAAAGCCGACAATCGCCTTGCGGGAGAGGTCGACCGTTCCTTCGCTGTACTTTTTGTTATAGAAATGGTTGAGCCCAAAGCCGAGCACACCCGCGCCGATCAACGCGGCGAGAATCGGCAGGTCAAAGACCTTCTTGGTAATCGCTTTGATAAAATCGGGAATCGGGTTTTGAAAGCCGAGCAGGAACACAATGCCGCCCATGGCGAGCAGCACCGCGCCGATCACGATGAAAACAAGTGCAAATTTCTTTTGAGAAATGGTTCTTTCCTTCATAATGTTGATCTCCTCCTTCTTCTACTGTCGGTTAACTCAGCTGGCGAACCGGGTCGCAAGCCGCATGACCTCAACCTGGTCGAAGCGGTCGCGGTCGAGGAAGCCGGAAACCCGGCCCTCGCACATGACCATAACGCGGTCGGCCATGCCGAGCAGTTCGGGCATTTCGGAGGAAATCATGATGATCGATTTGCCCTGTGCGATCAGGTCGTGCATGATGGTGTAGATTTCGTACTTTGCCCCGACGTCGATGCCGCGGGTCGGCTCGTCGAGGATGAGGATATCGGGCTGGGTCAAAAGCCAGCGGGCGATCAGCACCTTCTGCTGATTTCCGCCCGAAAGGTTTTGCATCAGCGCATCGAGGGACGGGGTTTTGACGTTGAGCTTGTGGCAGGAGTCCTGCGCGGCATCGATCCGCTGGCGCTGGCGCAACACCCCGCGCGAGGCGTAATTTTTCTGGTTTGCGATGACGGTGTTGTCGAGCACCGAGAGGATGCCGAATACACCGGTGGCACGGCGCTCCTCGGTGAGCAGGGCAAGTCCGTGGCGCTTGGCGTCGGACACCGACTTGACGAGGAAGCGGCTTCCGTCCTTGTCAATCGTGCCGGAGGCGATCTCCCGCAGGCCGAACAGAGCCTCGACTAGCTCGGTGCGCTGTGCGCCGACCAATCCGCCGATGCCCAGAATCTCTCCCCGGTGCAGCTCGAAGCCGACCTTCTGAAAGGATTTTGGCAGGGGGGAGCAGAGATTTTCGACCTTCAGCACCACCTCGTCCGAGGGGGTGTAGGTCTTGGGCGGAAAACGGTTGGTCATGTCGCGTCCCACCATCCGATTGATAATCAGATCGGTGGTCAGCTCCTGCGCCGGCCAGGTGCCGACATACTGCCCGTCCCGCATGATGGTGACCTCGTCGGCGATGCGTAGAATCTCCTCCATCTTATGAGAGATGTAGATGATCGAACGCCCCTCGCTGCGAAGCTTGTTGATAATCTTGAACAGATGCTCGGTTTCATTGTCGGTCAACGACGAGGTGGGCTCGTCCATAATGATGACCTTTGAATGATAGCTGACCGAGCGGGCGATCTCGACAAGCTGCAAGGTCGAGGCCGAAAGGGTTCCGGCCAGCACCTCGGGGTCGACATCAAGCCCCACCTGTGTAAAAAGCTCCTTGGTTTTCTGAATCATCGCTTTTTTGTCCACCGCAATCCCCTTCATCGGAAAGCGGCCGAGCCAGATGTTCTCCATCACCGGCCGAAACCGGATCGGATGCAGCTCCTGATGAATCATTGAGACGCCGAGATCGAGCGCCTGCTTGGAGGAGTTGATGACCTCCTTTTTTCCGTCGAGGATAATTTCACCGTCGTCCTCATGATAGATTCCGAACAGGCATTTCATCAGCGTTGATTTTCCCGCGCCGTTTTCCCCCATCAGCGCGTGTACCGTTCCGGGACGAACCTTCAGCGTGACATCGTCGAGCGCACGGACGCCCGGGAACGTCTTGGTGATGTGGTTCATTTCCAGCAGGTATTCCCCCATGGTTGTTCCCCCCTTGCCAATTTTGCAAAAAAGCGGGGAACGCGGAAAGCGCTGGCTTTCGCGTTCCCCGCCGAAACTCAGATCATGGTGTGCGGTTGGTGGGCTTTATTTGGTCATGAAATCCTTGTAGTTCTCAGCGGTAACCTGGACATAAGGACTCCAGACATACTTGCCGTCGGTGACATCATAGCCGGTCGACTCGGTGGTGATCTCGGTGCCCGAAGCGGCGGTGACAGCGATGCGGACGGTGGCCTTGCCCTGGTTCTCGGCGTCGTTGAGGACGGTGCCCAGAAGCTCGCCCTTGCTCATCGACTCGAGGGCGGGAGCGGTGGCGTCAACGCCCACGACGGGGATATACTTGGCGGCATCGCCGGTGTTGTAGCCCTCGGCCTTGAGCGCCTCAAGCGCGCCGAGCGCCATGTCATCGTTGTTGGCGAGGACAGCCTCGATGTTCTCAATGCCGGCGGAGGCGATGAAGCCCTTCATCTTGTCGGTGGCCTGAACCTTATCCCAGTTGGCGGTGTCGGCACCAAGCGACTCAACGCCAAAGCCGCCTGCCTCGATGGCCTTGATTGAATACTCGGTTCTCAGGGTTGCGTCCTGATGACCCTGCTCGCCCTGGAGCATGATATACTGGATCTTGCCGTCGCCGTTCTTGTCGGCGGTGGGATTGGCCTTGAAATAGTCGACGATGATCTGGCCGGACATGGTGCCGGATTCCTCGGCCTTCGCGCCGACATACCAGACCTTGTCATAGCCCTGCATGACAGCGGCCTCGGGCTCTCTGTTCAGAAAGACGATCGGCAGACCCTCGGCCTTGGCCTTTTCGGCAAGCGGACCCGCGGCGGTACGGTCGACCGGGTTGACGGCCAGCGCGTTTACGCCCTTGGTGATATAGGTATCGACCTGATCGTTCTGGGTGGGCTGCTTGTTCTGCGAATCGACGATTTCGAGGGTTGCGCCCAGCGAATCGGCCTCGGCCTGCATGTTGGTACGCACGCCGGTCATAAAGGTGTCGTCAAACTTGTAGATGCAGGAGCCGACAAGGATGCACGACGCGTCAACGGGAGCGGGGGCGGGGGTCTCGCTCGAAG
>CAZVAV010000105.1:0-6536 GCA_964625135.1 uncultured Oscillospiraceae bacterium
CTGCACCACAAACTGCCTTGCGCCGCTGGTCAAGGTGGTCAGCGACGAATTCGGTATCCTTCAGGGGCTGATGTCCACCATCCACGCGGCCACCGCCAAGCAAAAGGTCGTCGACGCCCGCTCGATGAAGGACTGGCGCACCGGCCGTTCGGTCTTCGGCAATATCATTCCCTCCACCACCGGCGCGGCCAGCGCCTGCGGATTGGTCATCCCCGAGGTCAAGGGCAAGCTGACCGGCATGTCCTTTCGTATCCCCGCCGCCGATGTTTCGGTCGTTGATCTGACCGTCCGACTGGTCAAGAGCACCAGCTATTCCGATATCTGCGCGGCGGTACGCCGTGCCTCCGAAACGACCATGAAGGGCGTTATCGCCTATTATGACGAGCAGGTTGTCTCGCTTGATTTTCTCGGCGAAACGGCCACCTGCAATTTTGACGCCAGCTCCGGCATCATGATGGATGACGATTTTGTCAAGCTTCTCGCTTGGTACGACAACGAATGGGGCTACTCGAACAAGGTACTGATGCTCGCCGAGCACATGGCAAAGGTTGACGCACAGTGACGGCTTGAGCCGTCTCCTCAAAGGAAGGCTTCTATGACAGAAAAAACAATCTCCCAAAAGGTACTTGCCCTTCTGGAGCAATGTCAGCAGAACGAAGTGGATGAGTATCACATTTATCTTGGCATCTCCCGCTATGTCAAGGCGGAGAAGGATCACGCCACCCTCCTCCAAATTGCCAACGCCGAGCTCTATCACGCGCGGCAGTGGCAGCGCTACACGAAGAAGGAACCGAGGCCCCGGATGGGAAAGGTACGCTTTTATATCCTGTTGGCGCGGATTTTCGGCTATACCTTCGCGCTAAAGCGGATGGAGAGCGGAGAAAACGACGCCGCTTCGGTCTATCAGACCATCTCCGCCGAAATTCCCGAGGCGGCGCAGATTGCGATCGAGGAGCAGGAGCACGAGGCGGCGCTGATCGAGCTGCTGGACGAAGAGCGGCTGCAATATGTCGGCTCGATGGTGCTTGGCCTCAACGATGCGCTGGTCGAGCTGACCGGCACCCTCGCCGGACTTTCCTTTGCCCTGCAAAATAACCGCCTCGTCGCGCTCTCGGGGCTGATCACCGGCGTCTCGGCCACCTTTTCGATGACTGCCTCGGCCTACCTTTCGGCCAAGAGCGACAACGATCCCAATGCACTTAAATCCTGTTCCTATACCGGCATCATGTACCTCATCACGGTCGTTTTGCTGGTGCTTCCCTATCTGCTCTTCCCGGTGGAGGCCTATCATCTGGCGCTGACCGCGATGCTGCTGACCGTCGCGCTGATTATCCTCGGCTTCAACTACTATATTTCGGTCGCCAAGTCGCTCCCCTTCCGCCAACGCTTTCTCGAGATGTTCGCCATCTCCGGCTCGGTCGCGATTCTCTCGTTTGGCGTTGGCCTGCTGGTCAAGGCATGGCTGGGAATCGATCTATAAGCTCCCCTGTAAAAAAGGATCGCCGCGCACTCGTTCGCGCAGCGATCCTTTTTGCCGTTCTTTAGAAGATGTCGTCTGCTCCCAATACCGCAAAGCCCGCCGGGCGCAGCAGCGTCTCGGCCTTGTCGTTATCGTCGACCCGCAGGATGACATAGGCACTTTTGGGGTCGCGGCCGATAAAGGCATAGCAATATTCCACCGTGACCTCCTCGCCCAGCGCGGTCAGCGCCTTGGCAAGCCCGCCGGGGCGGTTGCCGACCGAAACGGCCAGCACACGGGTCAGCGTAACCGGAAAACCGGCGTCCCGCAGCACCTGCGCCGCAAGATCGGTCGCGTTGACAATCAGCCGCAGCACCCCAAATTCGGCGGTGTCGGCAATCGAAAGCGCCTGAATATCGACCCCCGCCTCACCGATCACCCGGGTGACCTCGGCCAGACGGCCGGGACGGTTTTCCACAAAAATTGAAATCTGGGTAACAGTCATCGCTTTCTCCTCCTTACAGCTTGCGGCGGTCTTCCACCCGCTTGGCTTTTCCCTCGCTGCGCGCGATGGTGTTCGGCGAAACAAGGGTGATCTTGGCGGCGATGCCCAGCGTCGATTCGACGGCGCGCCGGATCTCCTTCTCCTTCTGCTCGATCAGACGCACCGCGTCGAACTCCATCGAGCCGTCCATCTCCCCCTGCACCTCGAGGGTATCCAGCGTACCCTGGCGATCCACGATGAGCAGGTAGATGGGGTTCACCTCCGGGATTTCCAGAAGCACGCTTTCGATCTGGGACGGGAAGACGTTGACGCCGCGGATAATGAGCATATCGTCACTGCGACCCGAGAGCTTATTCATCCGTACAAAGCCGCGCCCGCAGGAGCAGGGCTCGCGGGTCAGCGAGGTAATGTCCCGGGTGCGGTAACGGATGAGCGGCAGCGCCTCCTTGGAGATGGTGGTAAAGACCAGTTCACCGGTCGATCCCTCGGGCAGCACCTCGCCGGTCTGCGGATCGATGATCTCCGCGATGAAAAAGTCCTCGTTGATGTGCATCCCCTTCTGAGCCGAGCACTCGTAGGAGACGCCGGGGCCCATGATCTCCGAAAGGCCGTAGATATCATGCGCCTTGATGCCGAGCAGTTCTTCAATCCGCCGCCGCATCTCCTCCGTCCACGGCTCGGCGCCAAAGATGCCGTGTCGCAGGGAGATTTCAGAAAGCCCAATCCCCGCGTCGCGAAGCGCCTCGCCCAAAAACAGCGCGTAGGAGGGGGTACAGCAGAGGACGGTCGAATGAAAGTCCCGGAAAATCTGAAGCTGCCGCTTGGTGTTGCCGGTGGAAGCAGGAATGACCGACGCGCCGATCCTGCCCGCGCCGTCGTGCAGGCCAAGTCCGCCGGTAAAGAGGCCATAGCCGTAGGAGACATGGACAAAATCGCTCGAATCGGCACCGGCGGCGGTCAGCGCACGGGCGGAGCATTCGCTCCACATGGTAAGGTCATGCTGCGTATAGCCGACGACCGTCTGCTTGCCGGTGGTGCCGGAGGAAGCATGAATCCGTACCACCTCATCCATCGGGGTGGCGAACAAGCCATAGGGATAGTTGTCCCGCAGATCCTGCTTATAAGTAAAGGGCAGCTTGGCAAGGTCATCCACGCTCTGAATGTCCTCGGGTCGAAGCCCCATTTCGTCAAACTTCTTGCGGTAGAACGGGACGTTCTCATAGACCCGTCTCACCGTTCGCGAGAGACCCAGAGACTGCATCGCGCGGATTTCGTGGCGCGGCGCAATCTCCATTTCATTCCAATACGGCTTGCTCATTCTTCTTCCTCCTCATTTGGGTAAAAGGGCGCGCGGCCAGCCGCGGCTCGTTATCCCCTATCCTACACCACTTTAGCGCTTTGTGTCAATAAAATGTCGGTGAAATTTTGAGCATTTACGACAAAAGATCGCGCATGGTCAGTGAAATGCGCTTTCGCTTCTGGTCGACCTCCAGCACGCGAACCCGCACCACATCTCCCACCCGCACCACCTCGCTGGGATGGCGGATAAAGCGGTCGCAGAGGCAGGAGATATGCACCAGCCCGTCCTGATGCACCCCGATGTCGACAAACGCGCCAAAATCGACGACATTGCGAACCGTCCCCTCGAGCACCATGTCGGGCTTGAGATCCGAAAGCTCAAGCAGGTCGCTACGCAGCATCGGCGGCGGCAGCTCGTCGCGGGGGTCGCGGCCGGGTTTGAGCAGCTCCGCGACCATATCCCGCAGGGTGGGAAGCCCCACCCCCAGCTCGGCGGCAACCTTCTCCTCCCCAAGCTCGGCCACCCGGGCGGCAAGCTGGGCAAGCCCGCCCTGACGCAGCGCGTCGACCTTACAGCCGCAGAGGGCGAGCAGACGCTTGCTCGCGGTGTAGCTTTCGGGATGCACGGCGGTGTTGTCGAGCGGATTCTCGCTTTCAGGCACCCGAAGAAAGCCGGCGGCCTGCTCGAATGCCTTTTTGCCGAGCTTCGGCACCTCCATCAGCGCTTTGCGGGATGTGAAATGGCCGTTTTGCTCACGGTAGGCGACGATATTCTTGGCAAGCGCCGGGCCGATTCCGGCGACATAGGACAAAAGCGAAAACGAAGCGGTGTTCGCGTCCACTCCAACGGTATTGACGCAGTCCTCCACCACGCCGCCCAGCGCCGAATCGAGCCAGTTCTTCGGCATGTCGTGCTGGTACTGCCCGACCCCGATCGCCTTGGGGTCGATCTTGACCAGCTCGGCCAGCGGGTCCTGAAGCCGCCGCGCGATTGAAACGGCGGAGCGCAGCGAAACATCATACTGCGGGAATTCCTCGGCGGCAAGCTTTGAGGCAGAATAAACGCTCGCGCCCGCCTCGCTGACCACCATATAGGTAACCGGCATGTCGAGGGTTTTGATCAGCTCGGCCACAAAAATCTCCGATTCCTTCGAAGCGGTGCCGTTGCCGATGGCGATGGCCGACACCGCATGCTTTTCGATGAGGGAGCGCAGCGTGCGCGCCGCCTCGTCGGTCTTTTTCTGCGGCGGCGTGGGATACACCACCGTGGTGTCGAGCACCCGCCCAGTGGGGTCCACCACCGCGATTTTGCAGCCGGTGCGGTAGGCCGGATCGAGGCCGAGCACCGCCCTGCCCTTGAGCGGCGGCTGCATCAGCAGCGGCTTGAGGTTCAGCGCAAAGACGCGAATTGCCTGCTCGGCGGCATTCTCCGAGAGGGCGGAGCGCAGTTCCCGCTCCAGCGACGGGAAAAGCAGCCGCGACCAGCTGTCGGCGACGGCGGCTCTGACCACATCGATCGACGGCGAAAAGCCCCGCTTGACCACCAGACGGCCGATCTCGGCCAAGGCGGTCTCCTCGTCGCACTCGATCGAGACCTTGAGGACTCCCTCCCGCTCGCCCCGGTCGAGCGCCAGCACCCGATAGCCCGCGATTCTGGCGGCGGCCTCGGTGAAGTCGTAGTACATCGAATATACACCCGGCTCGGTTTGCTCGCTCACCGAGCGCACCACGCCGGTGCGGCGCAGCCATTCGCGCAGCCTTCCGCGCACCGCCGCATCGTCCGAGACGCGCTCGGCAACGATGTCCGAAGCCCCGGCAATCGCGTCCTGCACCGTCTGGACCCCCTTCTCCGGGTCGACAAACGACGCGGCCAGCTCCTCGGGGAGCTTTGCTCCGGTCTGCTCGAGGAACAGCAGCGCCAGCGGCTCAAGCCCCTTCTCCTTCGCCTTGGAGGCGCGGGTGGCTCGCTTCTTTTTGTAGGGCAGATAGAGATCCTCCAGTGCCGCCAGTGTCTTGGCCGCACCGATCGCACCGTCAAGCTCCCCGGTCAGCGCGCCCTGCTCCTCGATCGACGAGCGAATTTCTCCCCGCCGTTTGTCGAGGTTGCGCAGATAGGTCAAGCGATCCTCGAGATCGCGCAAGGCGTTGTCGTCAAGCGAGCCGGTCACCTCCTTGCGGTAACGGGCGATAAACGGAACCGTATTGCCCTCATCGAGCAGCTTGACCGCCGCTTCGACCTGCGTTTCCCGAAGGGAAAGCTCCTCGGCAAGCTGTTTTACTAAATCCATAAAATCAAAAGCCTCCTACTTATGGTAACGCCCTCCGCCTGAAATCGAGCAGGCACGATAGAGCTGTTCACAGAGCATCAGCCGCATGAGCTGATGCGGAAAGGTCATCCGGGAAAAGGAAAGCCGCAGCGCGGCCGCCTGCTTGACGGCGTCGGAGAGGCCAAACGAGCTGCCGATAACAAACGAAAGGGTGCTCTGCCCGCGAACCTCAAATTCATCGAGCTTCTGTGCCAGCCCCTCGGAGGAAAGCAGCTCCCCCTCGACGCAGAGGGCGATCAGGCAGCTTCCCCTCGCCTTGTCCAAAATCCGCTCTCCCTCCGCCGCGAGCGCCGCCTGAATCTCAGCCGCGGACGGACGCTCGGGCAGGCGCGCTTCGTCGAGCTCGATGATCTTAATCCGGCCATAGGCCGAAATGCGCTTGCAATACTCGGCACAGCCGTCCGAGAGGTAGCGCTCCTTGAGCTTTCCGACCACGATGATCTGAAGGCTGCGCATCAGAGCCTCACCAGCCTTCCCGGCTCGTCATAGGGTGCGACCGAAAGCTCGTAATCGATCCCCCGCCGCAAGCCCTGTGCATCAAGCACATCCGAAACCGTCTGCTCCGCGAGGGAGGGGCAGTTATTCTCCCGCGAGAGATGCCCCAGAATCACCCGGCTTGTCCCGCTCTCGATCAACTCACAGGCAAATTTGGCGCAGTTGGCGTTGGCAAGATGCCCGTCGCTCCCGCTGATCCGCCGCTTGAGAAAGTAGGGATAGCGACCCATCCGCAGCAGCTCCGGATCGTAGTTTGCTTCGAGCAGCACAAGGTCGCAGCCCCGCACGCCGTCGCAGACCTCGTCGGTGACCCGTCCGAGGTCGGTCACAACGGCGACCTTCTGTTCGCCCGGCAGCAGAAAACGGTAGCCGACGCTCCCCACGCTGTCATGCGGGGTCGAAAACGCGGTCGCCCGCATTCCGGCGGTGAAAAAAGGCTGTGAACCCACCT
>CAZVAV010000106.1:0-6428 GCA_964625135.1 uncultured Oscillospiraceae bacterium
GTAATCAAATAGCCTTCGATAGTAACCTGTGTCATGCACAAGCACTCCTTTCATTTGTCTTAGATGATTCGATTCTCTCCATAATCCGTTGGCACTCTGAAATGTAGTCCGGGTGCCCGCAGATCATCATCTTGTTCGGCAGTTCGGAGAGCGCGTTCAAGAAGCTCGCCGAATCCTTTTTCCCAATGCGGCAGAAAATCATGCGATACGCGGAATCCTCATGAGCATATTCCTGTATGAACTTTACTTGTACCTGATGCTTGATGAAGAGGGCATCTGCCAGGTAATCAGACGAGTCAATATAAGCGAAGTAAAGATGCCGGAAGGAAAAGCGTTCGAGAGTGAGACAATTCTTTAATTCATTTGCCACGAAGCCCTCCTTGGTTTTTCTTGGTGAAATTTCCGCGCAGGTATTGATTTTTTTCTGATTTTCGAGTATTCTGAAATACTCCCTTCGGGGAAATAACAATCTGGAGGCGAAAGCTATGCAAACGCAATACCCTGTCATCGACCCCGTGGCAACAGGTGCAAACATCGTTAAGCTCCGCCAAGAGCGTGGATTATCTGTTCGGGATCTTCAGACCTTCTTTGGCTTTGAAGAACCGCAAGCAATCTACAAATGGCAGAAGGGCAAAAGCCTTCCTTCTGTTGATAACCTGTACGCACTAGGTTCCTTGCTCGATGTCTCCATGGACGAAATTTTAGTTTCAGCAAAGCCACAACTGAATATTATTGTTTGTGAGCTGCGAGCTGATGCCTGCGGCTCAATTCTTTTTATAGACCGGCTGTTTTGGATACGGCAGAAGTCCGAAATTGTATCGACCATTTTCCCAAGCGCTTGCGCATAGGCTTTGCTCGAGAGCATTGCCGACCGCAGCAAGCACTTGGTTATTAGTATCCCGAAGGATCTTCATTTTTTCAATCAATGAAGGCTTTTCAGCCAGAGAGGGTGTGATTCTTGATGAAGAACCCAAAAACGTGTTAGAACTCGTTAAAAGCCGTTACTAGTCTATAAATGGCATTAGAAAGCCGTTTTATAAGCGTTATAAAGGATTTATAATCTGTTTTTTGGATTTTCTATGCGAAGGAAAAACGTAGGGATCGAGAGCAAGGCCGCAGAGATTGAACGCCCTGCTGCGCCCCTTTCAAAATCCTTAAAAGGGCGTTTAAGATGTTAAAAAGAAAGCCGTGAAAACCGCGTTTCAATGCGGGATTTCACGGCTTTCTTGCGCTTTAAGACGGGTTTTAAGAGAACTAGGAACGACCGAGCCTTCGCTATACATCAGTGAAGAATTTCAATGGGAACACAGGAACTAAATCTTTACTTTAACGGGAACTGGTTCCTGTTAAGCATTTATGCGGGTTTACAAGGATTATAATATTGAATATCATAATCAGCAAAAATTCATTGCGATATGCAAATAAATGTATAATTAAAGCTGAATGGTTTCAGGTAATTTTGATTTCACGGCACTAATAAAAGCAGCTGTTTTATTGAGAGGATTATCCTCCTCAAAGGTGGCCGCAACAGGGAGATTTGCACCCGTTGGAATAAAGTTGAGCACGATATATTGGTGGTATCTTCGGGTCTTTTTGCTTTTGGTACCCGACAGGCCGCCAACGATCGCCCCCACCGGGCCGAACACCAAACCGCCAGCCATTCCCCTTCCGACTACGCTGCGGCTTTTCTCAATCAGTTCAGCTTCGGTAAATGCGCCGATATTTGTAATTTGGGAAATATTCATGGTAGCTGCGGGAGGATCAGAATCCTTGGGGGAGGCACGGAATTCGATGCGGTCGCCGGAAAGCGCGATCATGCAATAACATCCGGGCGTTAACGTCCCAAGGCCGTCCTTGTATGATGTTACAATGAATGCATCAAACTGGCTGCCTGGTCTCGGTGCGCTCTGCTTTTTTGGGGTATCTTTTGTTGCTTTACGTTGGAGAAGAATCAAAGGAACCAGTACGATTACCAAGCAGACGAGGTAACCAACATAAGCATCCGTTGCACCTGTCAGCAAGAGGATAACCCCACAAATGGCCATCAGAACAAATACGATCCAAAGAACAATTCGTATAATCTTCATCGCCGCATCTCCTTGTCATTTTAGAGCTTCAAAACTTCCCTCTTAATTCTACCACTTTTCCCAAGATTTGTACTGGCAATTCACGAATTTCTCGGTTGGAATAAAAGATCGGCGGATATGAGGAGTTGAGCGGAATCAAACTGATGCCATCCTTATGCTTATTTACCCGTTTGAGCGTAGAATCTTCTCCATCGACCAGAACAACCGAAATCTCCCCGCTTTCGACATCTGGTTGCCTCTTGATGATGACAACATCTCCTTCAATAAAACGAGGCTCCATACTGTCGCCTTTAACTTGGAGCGCAAAAAACTCGCCACTGGAGGCCATCTCTTGTGTGATCTCTTCATAATCTAGAATTTCTTCGGTAGCATAAGCCGGAAAGCCCGCCCTCACACGACCGAGGACGGGAATTTTTATACCCTTTTTCAGAGGGACACCAAAGGGGGTGCCAGGTGTTGTGGATGAAGTATCTCCGCTAAATAGGTAATCTGTTGAGACAGTAAAGAAATCCGCCAGTTTTTGTATTGTTTCGATGTTAGGCTCGCGAGCGCCGCTTTCCCATCCACCTACAGTGGATTGGGCGACCCCGAATGCCTTTGCGAAGGTAGATTGTGACAACCCAGCATTTTCACGCAGTTCCTTTAGCCTGATACGAAACATGGTATCCTTCCCCCCTCATTGCGATTACTAAAAATATTTAATCACATTTAGCGATTAATCGCAATAAGAGGTTAAAAATAAACGCATTTCGCGTTGACAAACGCGATTAGCGATGGTAAAATTATCGCAGTTAGAGTTAGAAGGGGGGATACCAATGAGACATTGGCTCGTTGAAATCCGAGAAAAGTCTGGATTATCACAATACGGTGTAGCCAGACTAACGGGATTATCTCAAAGCTACTATGCAGGGATCGAGGTAGGTGTTCGCGGCAACAAACTCCCTGTCAATACTGCAAAACGCATTGCCGATGCTTTGGGATTTCCGTGGCAAAAATTTTACGATGAATCGGCCTCATAAGAAAATAGGCGAGGAAGGTGGTGAATTTATTGGATCAGATCACCGTCAAGCAATTGGCCCAATTGAAGGGTTGCAGCGAGAGATTTGTCAGAAAAACTGTATCGGAGCAACAAATACCAGCACAAGCAGGTATCAATCAAAATGGACGCAAAATGTATCTCA
Source organism: uncultured Oscillospiraceae bacterium (assembly GCA_964625135.1). Lineage (GTDB taxonomy): Bacteria > Bacillota > Clostridia > Oscillospirales > Ruminococcaceae > Yanshouia. The sequence goes on from CAZVAV010000106.1 coordinate 3,269, forward strand.
TTCCGCTCGACGCACTGGAGCCGCGCCTGCAGGTGAAGTGGTACAAGCAACAGGGCCAAGAACTGCCAGAGACGCTGCGCAAGGCCAAGAAAGAGCTTGCACCCCCGGTGAAGGAAAAGCCGCTGGAACTGTTTTCGGCGGCGCAGCGGGAGGAGATCGCTCGGTGGGTCACCATCCTACAGGAGTGGCAGGCCGAACGGGTGCGATACCCCAGCAAGGCCGAGGGCGACCAAGCCTTTGTCTCCTCCTCGCTGGAGCGGTATGGGCAGAAGCTCACGATGGACATGATCTATCGCCACTGGAAAGCCTATCAGGCCAAGGATTGGGACGGCATGGTGGACAAGCGTGGACTTTGGCGCAGCGGCACATCCACCGCGCCAAAGGAAATACGGGAGCTGTTTGAATGGTTTTATCTAGACGAACACGCGCTGTCGATCAGCAAGTGCATTGAATCGGTGGAACTGCTTGTGCAAAAGGAGCTGCCTGGTCTCAAGAACCAGCTCCCCTCGTATGACACCTATCGGCGATGGGCCAAGGCGCTCTGCGCACCGATCGCGGTCTATGCCCGAGAGGGCGAGAAGGCCTACTACGACCGCTGGGAGCCGTCGGTCGATCGGCTGTACGACGACATGGCCTCCAACGACTACTGGATCGCAGACGGCCACCGGATCGACGTCATCACCCGCTCGGAGGACGGAAAGCAGAAGCTGAGGCGGCTCACCATTTCGGCAATCATCGACGCTCGATCCGGCATCTACGTTGGGTGGTGCATTACCGACAACCCATCCTCAGACGCGACGCTCTACGCGCTGCGCAAGGCGATCCAGCGGTACGGCATCCCCAAGTACCTCTATGTCGACAATGGGCGCGAGTACCTGACCACCGATCTCGGCGGCCTCGGCCACCGGACAAAGGTCACGAAGGTGGAAATCAAGCTGCCGACGCCGATTCTGCAGCGGCTGGGAATCACGATGGTCAATGCGCTGCCGCGCAATGGCCGCGCCAAGATCATCGAGCGTGAGTTTCGGAATTTTACATTTTTGAGCCAGCTCTTTGATACATACTGCGGATCGAACGTAGTCACCAAGCCCGAAAAGCTCAAGTCCATGCTCAAGGCAGGGCGTATCCCCACCGACAGCCACCTGTATCAGGTGGTCGAGGACATGATCGAGGGTTACTTTAACCTGCGCCCCTACAACGGAAAGGTCGCCGAGGATCGCGGCATGACCAAGCTTGAGGTCTACCACGAGAACCTATCGGCGGTTAGACGGGCGGTAAGCGACGATCTGAACCTGATGCTCATGCGCTCCACCAGATTGCAAAAGGTCGGTAAGAACGGGGTCTATCTCACGGTACGAGGTGAGAAAATCTACTACTCCAGCGACGATCTGATCCTGCACCATGCCGAGCAGCGGGTCTTTGTCCGGTACGACCCCGAGGATATGGGCGAGGTACGGGTGTACGATGAAAATGAGGTGTATATGCTCACCGTGCCGCTGACCCGCGAGATGATGAGAATTTACGGAGACACCAAGGAAGGCATCGGCGAATCGATGTCCCTGCAGCGCAAGCGTAAAAAGATGATTAAGGAGGCTGTCGCGGCCAAGCGCGAGCTGATCAGCGCCCAATTTGGGGCGATCAACCTGCTCGATCTGTTTGTCGAGGCGGCTCACGAAAGCCGGGAAGGGCTGCTTGAAGGGGCTGAAAGCAATGTTATCGAGCTGGTCACCGCTCCCGAACGCCAGCAGATGGCAGCGACCGGCACAGGCGGCGCGCCTGTCGAAATTGACATCATGCGGATGATCCGCAGCAACGAAAGGAAATGCGAGAAATGAAAAAGCGCTCTAAAAAAGATGAGCAGTATCTAAAGCTGCTGGAAGATGAGAGCTGTGATGTTAAGTGCAGGGCGAAAGGGACAAGCACAAACAAGCCGAAACGCCCAATTGGGCGTCCGCTGCGGGATGGCCTCCCGGCGCTGATGATGCGGTGCTGTCCAAGAGCGAAAGCGATTGGGGAACAGCACCCATGCATAGGCCACCCAAGATAACTGAGACCCCAAGTGCGAAGCAATTGGCTGGTCGAAGTTATGCAACGCTCGCAAAGCGCGATTGGATGCGGCCCACTGTAGGCAGGCTAACATAACATGAAAGGCTGGTATGACAATGGCAGAAAAGAGCTATAATCCCCAGCTCCAAGCACGTCTGGAGAAATTTATTGGCGAGGCGGGCAGCCAGACCAAGGCGGCTGGGATGATCGGATACTCGACCGGCACCCTCTCTACTTACCGCAACAGCAAGTATGAGGGGGATGTCCCCCAGCTCGAAGCCAAGCTGCGAGAATTCTTTGAGGTGCGCGATGCCGCCAACGACCTCAAGCAGGTCGAAATCCCGGACTACGTCCCTACCTCGATCAGCGAGAAGGTGTATGGCACCATCCGGCTCTGCCACCTCAAGGGCGGTCTGGCCATTGAGTGCGGTGATGCCGGGATCGGCAAGACCAAGGCGGCGCGCAAGTACCTCGCGGATTATCCCACCAGCGCGATCTACGTCACGGTCAACCCCTGTTTGGCCAGCACCACCGCCTTTTTGAAGCTCCTTTGTAAAACCTTCCGGCTGCCGATCGGGCGCAAGGATGATATGTGGCTCGAGCTGGACGAGCATCTGGCCGGGAGCAAAAAGGTCATCATCGTCGATGAGGCGCAGCACCTGCCGGTCAAGACGATCGAGAGCATCCGGGCGCTGTTTGATAGTAACCCCGAGCTGGGGATCATCTTTATCGGCAACCTTGAGACGGTCACCAACTGCAGCAAGCCCGGCAAGGCGTCGTTTGCACAGATCAACAACCGCCGCCGCCTCACCGAGATCCGGCACACCAGCCAGATCAAAAAGGATGATATCCGGCTGCTCTGCCCAGCGCTGGCGGGTCACGAAAAGGAGATCGACTTTTTACACACGGTCGCCCGCTCGGAGCAAGGGGTTCGCGGCACGATGAACCTCTACTCCAACGCGCTGGACAATGGCAACACCACATTCGACGGCCTGCTGGCGATGGCAAAGGCGATGAAGATGATTTCGGGAGGGTTTTAGGATGCTGTTAAAACGGGCTTTTAGGACTCTGGTCACCTTTGTGACAGGGGTTTGGAGCGGTCTCTTTGTGGCGC
>CAZVAV010000107.1:0-6426 GCA_964625135.1 uncultured Oscillospiraceae bacterium
GGCATGCACCATGTTCGAGAGCATGAAATCAATCAGCCGGTACCTTCCCCCAAAGGGGATTGCCCCGACCGTCCGCCGGTCGAGGAGCGCACCGAGCAGCGGCCGGTTTTTTCCGGGCAGAATAATGCCCATCGCCTGATTCTCTCTCATCTGCAAGCCACCTCCTCTGCTGCGTTCCCGGTTATGATCTCCTTGGGGTCAACCTTGGCTCCCGGCGGGACGGTTACCTGATTGCCGATCACCGCGATTCCCCACGGCTTGCCGCTTTGGGTATAGCACTCGGGGCGCTCGCCGATGACCGCCCCCTCGCCGATGTCGCAGTTTTCGGCAAGAATGGCGTACTGCACCACCGCGCCCTTGCGGATGATACAGCCGGGCATCACGATCGAGTCGCGAACCACCGCTCCTTCCTCCACGGTAACCCCCGAGAAGAGGATGGAAAAGTCGATCTCGCCGTCGATGTCGCAGCCCTCGGTGACCATTGAATTTTCAACCTTGGCATGTGCCCCGATAAAGTGGGGCGGCTGGGCGCTGGTGCGGGAATAGATTTTCCAGTCGGGGTCGTAAAGCTCGAGCGGGACATTGGGATTGAGCAGATCCATGTTCGCCTCCCAGAGCGAATCGATGGTTCCGGCGTCCTTCCAATAGCCCTCGAAGCGGTGAACGATCAGCTTTCTGCCCTGAGCGAGCATCGCGGGGATGATGTCCTTGCCAAAATCGTGGGAGGAGCTTTCCTTCTCCTCGTCGGCAATCAGCTGCTCGCGCAGGCTCTTCCAGCTGAAGATATAGACCCCCATCGAAGCCAGCGTGCTTTTGGGATGCTCCGGCTTTTCCTCAAACTCGACGATTCGGTCGTTTTCATCAACATTCAAAATGCCGAAGCGCGAGGCCTCCTCGAGCGGAACATCGAGCACCGCGATGGTGCAGTCGGCGTCAGCCTCCTTATGGCTCTTGAGCATTTGGGAATAATCCATGCGGTAGATGTGATCCCCCGAGAGGATCGCGACGTAATCGGGGTCATAGCGGTCGACAAAGCGGATGTTCTGATAGATGGCGTTCGCGGTGCCGGTGTACCAGTTCGACCCGCTGCTCTGCTGATAAGGGGGGAGAATATGTACCCCGCCGTGGGTGCGGTCGAGATCCCACGGCTGTCCGCTTCCGATGTAGTCGTTGAGCTCAAGCGGCTGATACTGGGTGAGAACCCCCACCGTATCAATGCCGGAGTTCACGCAGTTGGACAGCGTAAAATCGATGATGCGGTACTTACCGCCATAGGGGACAGCCGGCTTCGCCAGATTCTGGGTCAGCGCGTAGAGGCGGCTCCCCTGCCCGCCGGCCAGCAGCATTGCCAGCCATTCCTTTTTGTATGCCATATGCCTCGCCTCCAAAGGAGATATTTTCGGGCCGCGAAGCTGCCGCGGCCGCTTGAAAACAAAATCAGCCCGGATTTGGTCAGTCGTCCTCCCCCTGCGCCAGACACAGCGGCATCTCGGTGGGATCGGCGATGAGATAGACTGCCGCCAGCGGTGGGACGGTAATGGAAAGCGACTGCGGACAGCCGTGCATTTCCACCGGCTCGGCGGTAAGGGGTCCGGGATTCATCACCCCGCTGCCGCCGAATTCCGCCGCGTCGGAGTTGAGAATTTCCTCGTATCCGACCTCCTGCGGCACTCCGATCCGATAGTGCTCGCGCATGACCGGAGAAAAGTTGATGACCGCGATCAGCGCCCGTCCCCGTTCGTCGAACCGGGCAAAGGCGATGATGTTCTGGGCGCTGTCATCCACCACCAGCCAGCGAAAGCCCTCCCAGGAGTTTTCCACCTCATAGAGCGGTCGGGTCGAGCGGTAGATATGGTTGAGACAGCGCACATATTCCTTCGCCTGCCGGTGAGCGGGATACTCGAGCAGCAGCCAGTCAAGCTCCTTTTTATAATCCCACTCGATAAACTGGGCAAATTCGGTGCCCATGAAGTTGAGCTTTTTGCCCGGATGTGCCATCATATAGCCGAGGAAGGCCCGGAAGCCGGCGAACTTTCTCCAGTAATCACCCGGCATTTTATTGACCAGCGAGCATTTTCCGTGTACCACCTCGTCATGGCTGATCGGCAGGATAAAGTTCTCCGAAAAGGCGTAGAACATCCCAAAGGTCAGCTTGTCGTGGCTGTAGCAGCGGTAGACGGGATCAAGGGCGGCATAGGCGAGCGAATCGTTCATCCAGCCCATGTTCCACTTGAAGGTGAAGCCCAGCCCCCCGATATAGGGCGGCTTGGTCACCAGCGGCCAGGACGACGACTCCTCGGCGATCATCATCACGTCGGGATGGCGGGTGAGAATCTCGGCGTTGAGCTTTTTGAGGAAGGCCACCGCCTCGAGGTTCTCCCGGCCTCCCTGCTCGTTTGGCACCCACTGCCCCTCCTCCCGGCCGTAGTCGAGGTAGAGCATCGAGGCGACCGCGTCGACCCGGATGCCGTCGACATGGTATTCCTCGACCCAGAACATTGCGTTTGAGACGAGGAAGCACTGCACCTCATTGCGGCCAAAGTCAAACACGCGGGTTCCCCACTGGGGTTGATCCCCCTTACGCATGTCCTGATATTCGTAGAGCGGCTGTCCGTCAAACTCGAAAAGGCCGTGCGCGTCCCGTGGGAAATGGCCGCCGACCCAGTCGAGAATCACGCCGATGCCGCGCCGGTGGCAGCAATCGACGAAGTACTTGAAATCGTTCGGCTCCCCATACCGGGCGGTGGGCGCGAAATATCCGGTCGCCTGATAGCCCCAGGAGCCGTCAAACGGATACTCCGAGACCGGCAGCAGCTCGACGTGGGTATAGCCCATCCCAACCAGATAGTCGGTCAATTCATCGGCCAGCTTGCGGTATCCAAACGGCGTGCCGTCGGGATAGGTTCGCCAAGAGCCGGCGTGCAGCTCGTAGATATTGACCGGCTCGGTCAAATGGTTCTGCTTTTCGCGGATGCCCATCCATTCGGCGTCACCCCATTGATAATCGTCGAGCGGATAATATTTCGAGGCGGTCTGCGGGGGGCACTCGGTATGAAAGCCATAGGGATCGGCCTTGAGCAGAATCCGACCGTCTCGGGTCTCGATCGCGTACTTATAGGTGTCAAACCGCTTTCTGCGCTTGATCACACATTCCCAAATTCCTTGCTCGGTCACCCGTGCCATCGGATCGGCCAGACGATCCCAGCCGTTAAAGTCCCCGACCACCGAGACGGCAACCGCATTGGGCGCCCAGACCCGAAAGGCAGTGGCAAAGCCCCGGCCCCGGCAGATGGGATGTGCTCCCAAAAATTCCTGACTTCGGTAATTGGTCCCCTGGTGAAACAGGTATGCGGGAAGCTCGATGCCTTTGCGATTCATCGGCGACACCTCCTTTCTCACATTTTACCAGAATTCCCCCCATCATTCAAGATAATGCGCAAATTTAGAAAAGAATTTATCTGATTTTTTCAAAAAGATGTTAAACCTGCACAATTTTACCCCCAACAAAAAAAACACCGCCGAATCCGGCGGCATTGCCCGAGAAGATTCTCTGTTCCCACCCTTGAACCGGAGCGCCGGACAATCGCACCAGCAAAGGATACCATTCCCGATTGTCGAGAACAAACGAAACCGGGGAGCGGCTCTATTTTTCCTCGGGATATCCCTGTTGTCTGCGCATCAATCCGGCGCTAAAGCAAAGACTAATCCAAAAGGAGGCGGCAGCCGATGCAACAAAATCATCTAGAGCACGAAAAATCACCCTACCTGCTCCAGCATGCCCACAATCCGGTCGATTGGTATCCCTGGACAGAGCAGGCGTTTGAAAAGGCCCGCCGGGAGGAGCGCCCGGTCTTTCTAAGCATTGGCTATTCAACCTGTCACTGGTGCCATGTGATGGAACGGGAATCGTTCGAGAATCAGGAGGTGGCGGCGTTACTCAACGCTCATTTTGTGCCGGTCAAGGTGGATCGGGAGGAGCGTCCCGATATCGACGCGGTTTATATGGCGGTCTGTCAGGCGCTGACCGGCTCGGGCGGCTGGCCGCTGACGTTGCTGCTGACCCCTGACAAAAATCCGTTCTACGCCGGAACCTATCTTCCCCCCAGCAGCCGGTTTGGCTCGGTGGGGCTGATCGAGCTGCTGCAAAATGTCATACGCCTCTGGGAGGAGGAGCGCCAACGCCTGTGTGAAACCGGCGAACAGATCGCCTCGTTCCTTTCGCATCAGGAACAGGCCAAGGCCAAGACCCCCGAAGCATCGCTGCTGCATCAGGGCTTTTCCGGGCTGCGGCGCGGCTTTGACGCGCAGGACGGCGGCTTTGGAAGCGCGCCGAAGTTTCCTACCCCGCAGAATCTTCTGTTTTTACTGCGGTATCATGAGCTGGAGCGAAACGGCGAGGCTCTGCGGATGGTTGAAACGACCCTCACGCAGATGGCACGGGGCGGCATCTTTGATCAGATCGGAGGCGGGTTCTCCCGCTATTCGACCGACCGGCGCTGGCTTGCGCCGCATTTTGAAAAGATGCTTTATGACAACGCCCTGCTCGCCTGCTGCTACCTTGAGGGCTACCGAGTCACCGGGCGGGAATTTTACCGCACGGTCGCCGACCGGACGCTCGATTACCTGCTCCGGGAGCTTTGCGGCCCCGAGGGGGAATTTTTCTGCGGGCAGGACGCCGACAGCGACGGGGTGGAGGGAAAATATTATCTGCTCACCCCGGCGGAGGTGACCGCCCAGCTCGGCCTGTCGGACGGCAACACATTTTGCGACTGGTTTGACATCACCCCGGCGGGAAACTTTGAGGGGCAGAGCATTCCAAACCTGCTTGAAAACAACCGTTTTGAAAGCCCCGATCAACGGCTCGGGGCGCTCTGCGAGCAGATGCGGGAATACCGACAAAAACGAACCGCGCTTTCCCTCGACGACAAGGCTCTGACCGCCTGGAACGCGATGGCGATTGCCGCCTTTGCGCGGGCGTACCGGATCACCGCAAGGCCGGAGCGGCTCCGGGTCGCACAGCGGACTCTCTCCTTTCTGCAAAGGCGGCTCACGACCGAAGACGGACGGCTGATGGTGCGCTGGCGGGATGGAGAGGCGGCTCATCCGGGGCAGCTTGATGATTACGCCTTTTCCCTTTGGGCGCTGCTCGAGCTCTATTCCGCCGATTTTGACCCCGGACATCTGATTGCGGCGCAAACGCTGGCGGAGCATCTGGAGGCGCTTTTCTGGGACGAGGCGCAGGGCGGCTTCTATCTCTACGCCGCCGACGCCGAGCGGCTGATCGCCCGCCCCAAGGAGCTTTACGACGGGGCGATTCCCTCGGGCAATTCGGTGGCGGCGCTTGGGCTGACGCTGCTGGCGGAGCTGACCGGCGAACCCCGCTGGAGAACGCTTGCCGACCGGCAGCTCGCCTACCTTGCCGGAAACATCGTCGAATCGCCCTCCCATCACAGCTTCGCGCTGCTTGCCCTCTCCCGCAGACTTTGCCCGGCGGGAGAGCTGGTCTGCGCCTGCGCCGATGAAGCCCCGCCGGAGGGGCTGCAACGGCTGGCCGGGGAAGCCCACCTTTCAACGCTGCTCAAAACCCCCGGACGTTCGCGGGCGCTCACAAAGGCATCCCCCTTTACAGCGGAACACCTGATTCCAAAGCGGGGCGCGGTCTACTATTACTGCCGGGAGGGGGCTTGTCAGGCACCGGTAAAATCGCTTGAAGCGGTTCGGGCGCTGCTGCAACAGGGCGCCTCGCCAACCGGCTGACCGGCGTGCGATACGCTTTACAATTTCGCGCCATCAGCCAAATAACCGTCGCCGAGACCACTGGCTCAGTGATCGGCATCGGAAAAATGCCGCCGGAAAATCCGGCGGCATTTTGTTTACTTCTCCTCGTAAAGCTCAAGAATCGCGCCATCCTTGATCACAAAGGCAAGGCGTACGCCGGGGCCGTTGTCCATCGGCCCGCAGATCACCTGATCCGCGTCCTCGATGTATGGCTCAATCGCATCGACCCGATAGGCGACATGGGGCTGATGGTGGAGAATTTCGGGGAAGGGGGTTCCCTCCTCAAACTTGAGGTACTCGATCTTGTAATCGTAGTCGTCGGGGTTGCTCATCCAGATCTTCGCGCCCTCGTTGTAGGTCATGCCGGGCTTTTTGTTGGTGATCGGAATACCAATGTGCATATAAGTAGCGGACATATGTTTTCTCCCTTCTTTATTTCGCTGCGGTGGAGGATTGATTGACGTACTTGCTTTCATACCAGCCACGGAAGGTAATGGTCATCCAGCCGCAGATCAGACCCAGAATACAGTAAACCAACTCGCCGGTAAAGGCGTTTGCAAAGGTGGCGTTGGGGACATAGGTCATCACGCCGAAGAATACGCCCGCGCCGATGAACACGGCGGGAACCAAATTAAACAGCTCCGGTGC
>CAZVAV010000108.1:0-6412 GCA_964625135.1 uncultured Oscillospiraceae bacterium
CAGTTGCCGGCAGGACAGCGCTTGTCGTAGATATGCGCCTCGTATTCCGACCGAAAGCTGCGGATGGTGCTGACGACCGGGAAAGCCGCGGTCTTTCCCAGGCCGCAGAGCGCGGTTTGGCTGATGGTGTCGGCCAGGTCCAGCAGCAGCTCAATGTCGCCGTCCCTTCCCTCGCCCGCCACGATGCGCTCGAGAATCTCCAGCATCCGGCGGGTGCCCTCGCGGCAGGGGACGCATTTGCCGCAGGATTCGTTCTGGGTGAAGTGCATGAAGAATCGGGCCACCTCGACCATGCAGGTGTCCTCGTCCATGACAACCAGACCGCCCGAGCCGATCATCGCGCCGACCTTTTTGAGCGAATCGAAATCAAGCGAAATCGAAAGGTCTGAGGTAATCAGGCATCCGCCCGATGGGCCGCCGATCTGCACTGCTTTAAACTTTTTGCCGTTTTTGATGCCGCCGCCGATGTCCATGATGACCTCGCGCAGCGAGGTGCCCATCGGCACCTCGATCAGGCCGGTGTTGCGCACGTTGCCGGTCAGCGCAAACGCCTTGGTGCCGGGGCTTTTCTCCGGGCCGATCGAACGGTACCACTCCGCGCCGCGCTCGATAATCAGCGGCACGTTTGCAAAGGTCTCGACATTGTTGAGCACGGTGGGCTTGGCAAAAAGCCCCTGCTCAACGGTGCGGGGCGGCTTGACGCGGGGCATACCCCGGTTGCCCTCGATCGAGGCGGTCAGGGCGCTGCCCTCGCCGCAGACAAAGGCGCCCGCGCCGCGGTTGATGTGCAGGGTAAACGAGAAGCCCGAGCCGAGGATGTTCTCGCCGAGGAGTCCCCACTCGGTGGCCTTGGCAATCGCCGTCTCAAGGCGGCGGATGGCCAGCGGGTATTCGGCTCGGACGTAGATGTAGCCGTTCTGCGCGCCGGAGGCATAGCCTGCGATCATCATGCCCTCAAGCATCTTGTGGGGGTCGCCCTCCATGATGCTGCGATCCATAAATGCGCCGGGATCTCCCTCGTCGCCGTTGCAGACAACGTAATGGATCGGCTCGGCCTGCCGACGAACCTGATCCCATTTCTTGCCTGCGGGGAACCCGCCGCCGCCGCGCCCGCGCAGATTCGATTCGAGAACCGTCTGGCAGACCCCGGCCGGATTCATTTCAAAAAGCGCCTTGGTGAGAGCCTGATAGCCACCCTTGGCAATGTATTCCAGAATGTCGTCGGCATTGGTTTGACCGCAGTTCGAGAGGACAATCCGAGTTTGCTTCTGATAAAACGGAATTTCCTCCTGCTGCTGGTAGCGATTGCCGTTTTCGGCGTAAAGCAGCCGCTCGATGATCTCGTCACCGATGATCGACCGCTCGATAATTTCGTCGCAATCCTCAAGCTTTACCTTAATATAGAGAACACCCAGCGGCTCGATTTTCAGCAGCGGCCCCATTTCACAGAAGCCGTGGCAGCCCGAAGCCTTGAGGCCGATGTTCTCGCCGTGCGGCTCGTGCTTTAATTCGACACAGACGTCGATCCCGCGCGAGCGGCAGGTTTCCTTAATCTTGTCATAGATCAGCAGCGAGCCCCCTGCGATACATCCGGTGCCGCAGCAGACCAGAACCTGCTTTTGCTGCATCGAGAGGGAGTGCTGCGCCTGACAGCGGAGCGACTCAAGCTCTGCAATGTTTTGAATCTTAGGCATTGGCGGTTTCCTCCTCTCGGAGCTCGGTGATGAGAGCGAGCGCCCTTTCGGGGGTCATGGCGGGATGCACCTTGTCGTCAATGGTCATGACTGGTGCAAGGCCGCAGGCTCCGAGGCAGGAGACCGTCTCAAGGGTGAAGAGCATGTCGTCGGTGGTCTTCTTTTTTTCCGAAACGCCCAGCTCGCGGCGCAGCGCCTCGAGAATCGGGATCGATCGCCGGACATGGCAGGCGGTTCCGTCGCAGATGCGGATGATATGCTTTCCCTTTGCTTCCAGCGAAAAATTCTCATAGAAGGTCGCCACGCTGTACGCCTTCGCCGTGCTGATGCCCAGGCCGTGCGCGATCTGCTCGATCGCTTCGGCGGGCAGGTAGCGGTACTGGGTCTGCACATCCTGCATCACTGCAATGAGTGCCGACGGACGATGCTCATAGCGGGCCAGAATCTGATCCACCACTGCATCGCAGGACTCTTTCTTCATTTCATTTCCTCCATTGGCTTGGCTGTTGTTCCAAACGCCGTTTCCACCCGACGTTCAGTACCAGTGTAAACAGGCTGTTCCTAATTGTCAACGTATTAACAAAAATATTTGAACAACAGCTCCAAAACCGTTGAAATCAATAAAAAAGCGAAAGAAACATAGCACAAATGACGAATTTATTCAGAAATTGCAAAGATTCAGGTCAAAAAAAATTAAAAATAGTTGTTTTGCTGCAAAAAAATGTTGCTGCGTGGAAAACAGTTGGGCAAAACGGGAAAGAAAAAAGCGACCCCCGCCCGATTAAGGGGGGAGCCGCAGAAAGGGAAGAGAGGACGTTACGCGTCCTTCGCCCCAAACTTTTTGTGAAGGAAAAGCATCGTGACGATCAGCATCGCCAGCGCGGTGCCAAAGGTCAGCAGCAGATTGCCGCCTGTGAAGCCGGCCACAAGATAGCCGACAAAGCAGCAGGCTGCAACCACAATGCAGTAGGGGAGCTGGGTTGAGACGTGCTGGATATGGTCGCAGCCCGCGCCGGCCGAGGCCATGATGGTGGTGTCCGAGATCGGCGAGCAGTGGTCGCCAAAGACCGAGCCGGCCAGCGAAGCCGCCAGCGTCGGAATGATCAGGGCGGGGGCGACCGATTCGCAGATTGAGAAAACAATCGGAATCAGGATGCCGAAGGTGCCCCAGGAGGTGCCCATCGAGAAGGACAGCGCGGCCGCAATCAGGAAGGTGACGGCGGGGAGAATCGCAATCGGAATGTTGCTGGTTCTCACGACCTCACCGACAAACGGGCCGGTCATGAGCAGGTCGCGGCAGACGCCCGAAATGGTCCATGCCAGAACCAGAATGATGTCGGCGGGAACCATCGACTTAATGCCCTCGGTGATCCCGCCCATAAAGTCGCGGGCGGACATCAGCTTGCGGGGCACAAACTGGAGAAACGCAAAGATCAGCGCGACAAACGAGCCGAGAACCAGAGCGGGGCCGGAGGTGCAGTCTCCAAACGCCTCGGCCAGAGTCAGGCCGCCCGCGAAATAGCCGCCGTTCTCGAGCATTGCCAACGCCGAAACGACGACCAGAACAACGACCGGGAGGATCAGATCCCAGACGCTGCCGCGCTCTGAAGTCGGCATCTGCTGGATTTCTCCGGCGTTAACCGCGCCCAGATCGCCCTTTTTGGCCTTGGCCTCCGCGCGGGCCATCGGGCCAAAGTCCAGGTCGGTCAGCGAGACAAGGATGATCATGATGATCGAGAGCAGGGCATAGAGGTTAAACGGAACGGTCGCAACCATCGCGGCAATGCCGCTTTCAAAGAGGTTGCTGTTCTCCGGCATCGAGGAGATGACCGCCGCGCCCCAGCTCGAAATCGGAGCGATAATGCAGATCGGGGCGGCGGTGGCGTCGATCAGATAAGCGAGCTTGGCACGGGAGATCGAAAAACGATCGGTGACCGGCTTCATCACGGTTCCGACGGTCAGGCAGTTGCAGTAGTCGTCGATGAAGATCAGCGCACCCAAGCCGCCGGTGGCAAGCATCGCGCTGCCCCGGTTTTTCATCTTTCTGTTCATCAGCGCGCCATAGGCCTTGGAGCCTCCGGCACGGGTGATCAGGGTGACCAGCGCGCCGACCATCGCCAGAAAGAGGATGATGTTCAGGTCGAACCGGCTTCCCATCAGTTTAAAGGTGTTCTTCAGCGTGTCCAGCACGAGGTTTTGACCCATCGCATAGGTATAGATCAGCGTGCCGGAGAGAATGCCGATCATCAGCGAGGAGATAACCTCCTTGGTGATCAGTGCCAGACCGATCGCGATAATAGGGGGCAGGATTGAAAGCCAACCCACGTTGACAGCTTCCATAATGATACCTTCCTTTTCTTACATTTCTGTCTGCTTGGCGTCGGCGCGGCGCGCCGGAAAATAAAAAAACCGTGGTGCAACAGCTTCAGTCGCGCCACGGGATCACAAAGGGACACAGTGTCCCTCTGATGACTGGGATGATAGCGCTTCACCTGGAGTGACAGTCCGCCGCATCTTCTGCGACGACCCAGCCTGATATTTTTCGGCAGAAAAACATCCGCTTCGGCGGCGATCCCTTTCATCCCTTTGGCTGCCGCCGCATCAAGGGGTTACTTTTGACCTCCGCACCTCTACCATATTGGTTATAAATTGTAGATTGAATCATTTTTGTTCACATTAATTTCAAAAATCATAGCACATTTTGCGGATGGGTGTCAACCGTTTTCCCGCAAAAAGAAGCATATTTAGAAAAAAAGCGCCGCTCTCCCTAAAAAAAGGAAAAAACGGCGAATTGAGTTGGATTTGAAAGATAAAATCAGTATAATAAAGGAGGGCCTTACAGCGAACTCCAATCGACAGGGGGAATCCGGATGCTTGAATCCATCACAGCGGAAAGCTATGAAATCTCATATCTCATTGAGGACGGGATCGTGTTCGTTGACCCTGAACAGCCTTACCGGGAGCACCTTTCTCTTGTGAGCGAGGCATGGGGCGGGTGGAGACGAACGCTCTTTTTAGAGGAGCTCTCCTACCTTGTCACGCTTTTGCCCAGAGGAAGGGACAGCTTTTTCTGGATTGCCGAATACAAAGGGGTCTTTTGGCGAATTGAACTCTCCCGCAGTACCGCAAAGCGGCTGAGGCTGCGTATCTTTCCCATTCGACAGGACAAGGAGCTTTGTGACATTCTGGTGCGAAATACGGTGCCGCCGGATATTTACAGCAATCCGCGCCAGATGGAGCGGGTTCTGCTCGGGCTTGACCGCCACGGAGGCTACCAAATCGTCAGCATAGGAAAGCGGCTGTCGGAGGCGGCGGGCGTGCAGGACGGGGGTTCTTTTGAATCGGCGCTGTCCTGTTCCCTGTATCATCAAAGCAACGCCCTTCTCGATCTTTGCCTGAGAACCGGGCGGACGCTGCGTACCGCCGATATTGTATCTTCCGATGGGGAGCGGTACCATATTTTAATTACAGCACTGCCGGTCAACCACAAAAAGCGCCACGTGCTGCTCTCGCTCTATTTTGTCGAGCCGGAGGTCTACTACCAGCTGCATCTGCGCGGAAACAGCATCACCGTTCCCGAAAAGACCGATTCCGGACCGGGAATCGCATTTTATGTCGGTACGGCAGCGCTTCAGATTGTCGGGGCGCAGACACCCGATTTTTGTAACGCGGCTTTTGAGCAGATGCTTCCGGCGCAGCTGAGGACAGAATTTTTTGCGGCGCTGAACGCTCGCCTAGAGCCGTTGCCCGGGAGCGAGGCCAGATTTCGGTATTATTTTGGGAGCTTAGCCTGTTATTGTGTCGCCAGTCGAACCGCGGAGGGCTTCTTTCTTGTTCTTTGGGGGGAGCTGCCTGAAAAAGCGGAGATTACCGGCGAACAGCTGACCCGGCGGGAAATTGAGATCGCCCGCCATCTCTGCAGCGGCAGCCCCTTGCGTTACATCGCCAGTACCTGTGGGATCAGCGAAGGGACAGTCAAAAAAACCGCGTCAAATATCTATCGAAAGCTTGGGGTGAGTGGCCGGGTCGAGTTAATGAGGCTGCTGTTTCATTAAGGCAGGTCAGAGAAAATTCTCAAGCAGGTCGTGCAGATGCAGCGGAGAGGCCTGACCCTTCTCCAGACGGGAGGCCAGCTGTTGAGCAAGGCTTTGGTTGGTGGTGACATCCGCCGCCCGGGTTAGCTCGCATGGTTCTTTTTGCGAGCCGTCGACAGGCGCGGAGAGGCACCGCAGACCATAGGAGATGTAGCTGCCGATCTCGGGGAGCTGTCGTGTTTCTGAAAAAATTTCGTAACGCAGGCGGCAAGCCATGTAGAAGAAACCCCTTTCTGATCAATGTCCGTACCTATGATAGCAAACGTTATACTAAGGAATCTATACCACTAAAGTTGAAAAAGGGGCATATAGGATCGGCTTGTGGAGGATTCTTCGTAAGGGTCAACGAATTTGACAAATATCCACCGATTCGACAAATTTTGACAAATTATTTACTTCCGCTGTGCTTGACCCGCCGGTTCGACAAGTCCAGACAAACCGCGAATCTTCCTTGCCTTTTTCAATCGTTTGTGGTATACTGTGAAAAATGTATAAAAAGAACCGTCTATTAAGAAGGGCTTTTGGTATTGCGCCGCTTGGCGTTGTATGAAAGGCTCTTCTTTTTTTTATAAGCAGGGGAAGAACCGCGGGGTGCCCCGGGATTCTTCCAAATAAATCGAAATG
>CAZVAV010000109.1:0-6410 GCA_964625135.1 uncultured Oscillospiraceae bacterium
AACCAGTCATGGTTTCGCGGCTATTTTAATCAAGCATTCAGCTCCCGCAGCAGATTGACCATCTCAATCGCGCCGACGGCGCATTCAAAGCCCTTGTTTCCGGCTTTGCTTCCCGCCCGCTCGATCGCTTGCTCGAGGGTGTCGCAGGTCAACACGCCAAACATCACGGGGATGCCGCTCGAAACCGAGAGAGAAGCGATTCCCTTGGTCACCTCGTTGCAGACATAGTCGTAATGGGAGGTTGCTCCTCGGATGACGGCTCCGAGGCAGATCACCGCGTCATAGGCTCCGCTCTTGACCATTCGGGAGGCCGCGAGTGGGATTTCAAACGCGCCCGGCACCCATGCTGCCGCAATCGCGTCCTCCTCGACCCCGTGTCGGCGCAGCCCGTCGAGCGCGCCGTCGAGCAGGCGGGAGGTGATAAAGTCGTTAAAGCGCGCGACAACGATGCCGATTTTAATTCCTTCGGCGATTTGAGTTCCTTCCAGTCGAATCATATGAATTCTCCTTTTTGCCACTTTCGGCACAAATTTGAAATGAAACAGGGCGTCTGATTACGCTAATCCGCTCCCTTCACAGCGCAATGCAGCAGATGTCCCATCTTTTCCTGCTTGGTTCGCAGATAAAAACGATTTTGCTCGGTGGGGGCTGTTTCGATCGGCACTCGTTCGACGATCTCCACGCCAAAATGGGAGAGATCGTAGACCTTCTGCGGATTGTTGGTCAGAAGCCGCAGCGTCCTTGCCCCCAGCGCCCGCAGAATCTGCGCCCCGATGTAGTACTCCCGTTCGTCCCCGCCGAAGCCGAGGGCGAGGTTGGCTTGCAGGGTATCCATCCCGCCGTCCTGCAGCTCGTAGGCACGAAGCTTATTGATCAACCCGATTCCCCGCCCCTCCTGCCGCAGATAGAGGAGAATGCCCCGCCCCTCCGCCTCGATCCGGCGCATCGCTGCCGCCAGCTGCTCACCGCAGTCGCAGCGGCAGGAGCCAAACGCATCGCCGGTCAGGCATTCGGAGTGAACCCGGCAAAGAAGTGCTTCTCCGTTTCCCACCTCTCCCTTGACCAGCGCGACATGGTGCTCCCCGTTCAGACGGTTGACAAAGCCGATCGCGCGAAAAGCACCGTATTTGGTGGGAAGCCGGGTGTCGGCCACCTGCTCAACCAGCAGATCCCGGTGCTTGCGGTAGTCCTGCAAATCCCGGATGGTGACAAATTTCAGCTTCCACTGCCGGGCGAGGGAAAAGAGCTCGTCGCGGCGCATCATCCTGCCGTCGTCCGCCATGACCTCACAGCAAAGGCCGCATTCCCGCAGCCCGGCGAGGCGCAGCAGGTCCACCGTCGCTTCAGTATGACCGTTTCGTTCGAGCACCCCGTTCTTACAAGCCCGCAGCGGGAACATGTGTCCCGGACGGCGAAATTCCTCCGCCCTTGCTTCGGGATCGGCGCAGCGCAGCGCGGTTATGCTGCGCTCCTCGGCCGAGATACCGGTGGAGGTTGCGGCGTGGTCGATTGAAACGGTAAAGGCGGTGTGGTGGTTGTCGGTGTTTTCTCCGATCATCTGCGGCAGCCGGAGCCTTTCGCAGATTTCGCCGCTCATCGGCATACAGATCAGACCCTTGCCGAAGGTCGCCATAAAGTTGACCCGCTCGGTGGTGGCAAATTCGGCGGCGCAGATCAAATCCCCTTCATTTTCACGGTCGGGGTCGTCGGTGACAAGGATCAGCTCTCCGGCGCGAAGCGCCGTGAGCGCCTCGTCAATGGTGTTGTAGCGGTACTCCATGTTGAACGCTCCCTTCTAAAAGCCGATGGCGGCGAGCCGTTCGGCGGTGAGATGACTTTGTGTGGATGGCAAAGGCGCGGGATGCAGCAGCCGGTCGAGATATCGGGCAACGCAGTCGGCCTCAAGGTTGACCGGATCACCCGCCCGCCGCTGCAAAAGGGTGGTGTGCCCCGCGGTGTGTGGAATGATCGAAACCGCAAAGCGATCGGTGTCCAGCGTGGCGACGGTCAGGCTGATGCCATCTATGGCGATTGACCCCTTTTCGGCGATCAGCCGCAAAATCGCGGGCGGACACCGCACGGTGTACCAAATTGCCGCTCCGTCGGGACGAACCGAAGCGATGGTTCCTCGTCCGTCGATATGACCGGTGACGAAATGTCCGCCAAAGCGCCCATCCGCCGGCATTGCCCGTTCAAGGTTCACCGATTGGCCGGACTTCAACAATCCCAGGGTCGACCGGTTGAGAGATTCGTGCATCACGTCGGCGGAAAACCCGGCGGCAGAGAGGCTGGTAACGGTTAGGCAGACCCCATTGACCGCAATGCTGTCCCCGCATTTTGTCCGTTCCAGTACTGTTTTGCAGCCGATCGAAAGGATGCGAGAGACGGGGCCTTCCCTTGTTGAGCGAAGAACGCCGAGCTCTTCAACAATTCCGGTGAACATGGTGCAAAACCTCCCCTTCAATCAAAAGATCTTCCCCGAGTGAAGTGACGGTGACAGCCTTGAGGGCGACCGCGTCAGCGGGGTCGGCCGCCCCAAGCCCCCCAACCGGCGCTTTGGCCTTTGCCCCGCCAAACAGCTTGGGCGCGAGGTAGCACTGCACCCGGGTGACAATTCCGGCGTCAAGCGCCGCCCCGTGCAGTGCCGCGCCCCCCTCGAGCAGAACGCTGTCTATCCCTCGTGCGCCAAGCGCTTGCATCAATGCGATGAGGTCAACCCGTCCGCGGGATGAAGGGAGAAAGCACACCTCGCAGCCTGCCGCGCAAAAGGGCTGATGCTTTTGGGGATCGCCTTCGCAGGTGGCAAGCAGGGTAGGGGCTGTCCGGGCGGTTTGGACGATCCGGCTCGACAGCGGGGTACGCAGATGGCTGTCGCAGATGATTCGCAGCGGATTTCTGCCCCCGTCGATGCGGCAGGTGAGCAGCGGATCATCTTGGAGCACCGTTCCCACTCCGACCATGATTGCGGCATAGCGGTTGCGGTCGGCATGAACCCGAGCTCGCGCCGCCTCTCCGGTAATCCAGCGGGAGTTCCCGGTTCGGGTGGCGAGCTTGCCGTCGAGCGTCATCGCGTATTTGAGCACGACATAGGGGGTTTGCGTTCGGATCAGATGAAAAAAGGGGGCGTTGAGCCGGTCGCATGCCTCACGCAAGACCCCGGTGGTCACCTCAATTTCGTTTTGCCGCAGCAGTGCAAGTCCCTTGCCGGCCACCAGCGGATTGGGATCGACCGAGCCGACCACGACCCGTTTGATTTTCGCCTGTAAAATCGCATCGGTGCAGGGCGGCGTCTTTCCGACGTGACAGCAGGGCTCCAGCGTTACATAGAGGGTAGCGCCCGTGGCATCCCCCTGACAGGCGGCCAACGCGTTTCGCTCGGCGTGGGCTTCGCCGTAGCGGACATGCCAGCCCTCCCCGATGCAAATGCCGTCCTTTACCAGTACCGCTCCAACCAAAGGGTTGGGATTGACTCGTCCGGCTCCTCGCCCGGCAAGGGAAAGTGCCTGCCGCATCCATTTTTCGTCCTCCATACGTTCCTCCCGTTCAAATAAAATGCCCCGAACCGGATCGGTTCGGAGCAAACGATAGCGGACGCCAGCCCGCACCGGAGAGAGCCCTCCCTTGGCGCGCGCCGATTGCCAACGGGGCGCATGACTGCAAATAAAAGCTCCGAAATGAAAAATTCATTTCGGAGCAATGCAAACAAACGCCCGCATCGGCTGATGCGTAGGCTATGCATTCTTCTTTCTATCCAGACTGTTACTGTCGGCCCCGGAGTTCCACCGGATCTGCCTTGCGGCTCGTGGGCTGTACCACCGATCGGGAATTTCACCCTGCCCCGAAGATGCGATTTAATTTGGCTCTATCATACGAGCAGAAAAATCATTTGTCAAACCAGCAAAAACCCAGAAAAATGACGCAAAACAGAAAGAGGGGGAGTATCGAAGGGGTAGTGCGGAATTTTTGCGAAATTTCGGATGATAGAATCTCTTCTAATTCCCCGCGAGCTGCTCCAGATGACAAAACGGTTGTCCGTTTACCAGCTCCACAACGCCGTAGCTGTCCCGAAACGAGTCGCGGGGTTCGGACAGGCTGCCGGGATTCAGAAGGGTCAACGCCCCCTCGTTGAGGCAGCAGCGGCGGTGGGTGTGGCCAAACAGGGCGAGCGCAATGCCGTTTTGATGGCAGAAGGCGCGAACGCGGTCGAGCCCGGAATTGACCGAAAGGGTATGTCCGTGGCAGGCCAGAATTTTGACCCCCGCCTCCTCGAAGATCAACCGCTCCGGCGCGGTCGAAAAGAGGTCGCAGTTGCCCCGTACCGCCCGGATCGGCAGCGTGGGCAGCACCGCGCGCAGATCATCAAGCTCCTGCTCCCCGTCGCCGAGGTGGACAAAGAGGTCGGTCTGATCCCGTTGGGCAAGGGCGAGACGATAGAGGCGGTCAAAATCCCGGTGGGTATCCGAGACAACAACGATTCGCATGCGGCTTCCTCCAGTCAGGGTCGAAAGGAATACGCCAGATCGAAGCCGCCCTTGATCGCCTGATAGATGCGTCCCGACGAAGCGGCGTCGCCCACGGCGAACACCTTGGAACAGACCTGCTCATACGCCTCGACAACCGACCGATCGGGCGAGACCCCGAGCGACAGAACGACTGTATCCGCTTTTACCGTGACGGTCGAACCATCCTCGAGTTTTTTGAGAATGACCCCGTCCTGCTCCACGCCGGTCAGTTGATGGGAGGTCAAAACGCGGGGGGAGAAGCGTTCGAGCCGCCCCATGATATCCTTGAGGAGCACCGCAAACAGCCCCGGGCCAACGGCGGGCTGCATCTCAATGAGGGTGATCGCGCAGCCCTGCTCTGCCAGCAGCTCGGCGGTTTCCAGACCGGTCAGGCCGGTGCCGACCACCGCGACGCGGCCATGGGGCGCGGCCTCCCCGCGCAGCACCGCCTCGGCGGTGCAGACCTTCGGTGTATCGAGGCCGGGGAGCCGTGGTATGATCGGCTTTGCGCCGCAGGCGACGAACACCCCGACAGGACAAAGCGCCTTGACCAGCGCCGGGGTAGCAGCGGTGTTCAGGCGGACGGTAACCCCGGCCAGCTCGAGCTGGCGGGTCATCGTACGAACCAGTACGGCGATCTTTTCCTTGAATTTCGGTTTCGCGGCGAGGTTCAGGGTGCCGCCAAGCGTCTGCTCCTTCTCAAAGAGGGTTACGGCAAAGCCGCGCTCGGCCAGCGTCAGCGCCGCCTGCATCCCGGCGGGGCCGCCGCCGATCACCGCGACCGGGCGGCCGTCGCCGTCGTGAGGCGGCTCGGGCAGGCAGGCTTCGCGACCCATCCGTGGGTTGATGGCGCAGGCCAGCGGCAGCGAGAGGGGAATCAGGCGCTCGCGGCAGTACATACAGCCGATGCACTGGCGGATTTCGTCCTCGCGCCCTTCGCGCGCCTTGTTCATAAATTCCGGGTCGGCAAACTGGCTGCGTCCCAGCCCAACAAAATCACAAACCCCTTCCTCCAGCAGCTCCTCGGCAAAGGCGGGATTTTTAACGGTGTTGGTGGCGATCACCGGAATCGAAAGGCGGTCGTGAAACGCCTTGGCGACATGCTTTTTCCAGCCCGGCTGATAGGAGTAGGGGTCGCAGTTGGCGTTGGCGTTCAATCCGTTTCCGTTCGAGATATTGATCGCGTCGATGCCCTGCGCCTCGAGATGCTGGCCGATTTGCAGCCCGTCCGAAAGGGTGAGGGTGCCGGGTACCTCGGGTGTCATCTCGTCGCCGCAGATGCGCACGGTAAGCGGATAGCCGGGAAGCGTCCTGCGAATTTCGGCGATGATCTCGTCGATAAACCGCATCCGATTCTCAAAGCAGCCGCCGTACGCATCGGTTCGATGGTTGTAGTAGGGGGAGAAGAACTGCCCGATCAGGTAGGAGTGGGCGCCATGCAGCTCGACTCCGTCATAGCCCGCGCGCTTGCAGCGCACCGCCGCGTCGACAAATTTCTTCTGCACCGCGCGAATTTCCTCGAGGGTCATCGGGCGGGGAGCCGGTGCGCCGGGGGCGGCGGGAACCTCGCTGGGGGCGATCGACTGCCGCCCGCTCAAGGCGGGCTTGGAGGTTGCCCCGCCGTGGTGGAGCTGGCAGAAAATTTTACAGTCGTGGCGGTGTACCGCGTCGGTCAGCTGCTCGAGCGAGGCGATATGGTAATCTCTCGCCGCTCGCAGGTTGTAATTCGAGGGGATTGAATCGACGTCATCCACCCCGGTGTACTCGTTGATGATCAACCCGACCCCGCCCTTGGCTCGCGCTTCATAATACCGAATCAGCCGGTCGGACGCGGTGCCGTCGTGATTGGCGAACTCGGTGCTCATCGGCATCATGACGCCGCGGTTTTTGATGACCAGGCGGCCGATG
>CAZVAV010000110.1:0-6402 GCA_964625135.1 uncultured Oscillospiraceae bacterium
GACAAACAGGTAGGCATGGGAGGGCTGGCCCTGCCGCATCTCGTTTTTGAGCACGGTGACAATCGGTTCCTGGCCGACCACCTCCTCAAAGGTCCGGGGCCGGTAGAGCCGATAAAGCGCCTGACGCAATAGTGACACCTCCCAAAAAACAACAGGCCGAGCGAGTTGCCCTCTCATGCGGGGATGCAGATGACCTGCGGCACACAAAGCACTCTGCTTAATGCTGCTCGGTTCCCCGCCTGACATGGTTCACAGAACTTTGTCGCACAGGATCCACATCCTCGCATGACAGAGCACACGCCCGTCCTGCCTGTTTCATAAAAGCCGTCCTGATTTCCGCTTGCAATCCACAATCCGAAGCGAAAGCGGAAACCGTTAAACATTATAGCATATCAAAGAAAAAAGCACAACTGCCAAATCATAAAAACCAAAGGCAGAGGAAATTATCCCTGCCGCGGCGTCTGCGAATCGGATGCTTGCGCCTTCGCCTTGTCCTTCGCGTTGGAAAGAGTCCAAAGCGTAATCGACGCCAGCACAATGCCAAAGCCGATCAGGGTCATCGGGCCGGGATACTCATGCACCAAAAGTGCCGTCCAAACCGGGTTGAAGAGCGGATTGAGCGAAGCGATCAGCGTACAGCTCAGGGTTGGGGCATTGCGGATGGCAAAGCTGTAGAAGATGTAGGCCGCGGCCTGTTGAAACAAGCCGAGCAGCAGGATGCCGGTCAGATTTTGCGCCGACAGCTCGAGCTTTTCGGTGAAAAGAAAGGGCGCCATCGCGACGGCGGTATAGATGTTTCCGATGATGTTGATGCTCAGCGATTCGGCATAGCTTTTTGCTTTGCCGCTCATCAGGTGCATGATCGCGGTGGTGACGCCGACCATCAGGCCGAGAAAATTCCCAAGCATGGTAGAGGTGCCGGTTCCCTCCAGCGTCAGCATGGCGATGCCGCCCGCGGTGGCGAGCGCGACGGCGACGTCCTTGCGCTTAAACCTCTGTCCGAAGAAGAGCATCGAAAAAATCAGGACAAAGACCGGATTGGTGTATTGCAGTGCGACCATATTGGCGCTCGAGGTCAGCTTGTTGCCGACGGTAAAGCAGACAAATTTGAGCATGACCGCGATGCCGACGGTCAGGGTCAGACGGTTGATCACCAGCCGCTTTCCGACGATACGCAGATAAACGAGGAGAACGACCCCGGCAATCAGACTGCGCAGCCCTGCGATTGCCATGCCGTTCCAGTTGATCAGCTTAATCAGCGCGCCCGAGGTACTCCACAGAAAGGCGCAGACCGCCATGCAGAGCAGGGCGCTGCGCCCGGAGATGCGATTGTCAACCGAAAAATTCATGCAAATGCCACTCCTGTCGTTGCTTGCCTTGTCGTTGAGGAGAAAAAAGAAGACCCGACAGGGAGCGACGCAGCCGCCCCCTGTCAAGGAGATCAAAGCCATCGATTCTGTTTTTCGTTACCGTTTATTCTTGCCGAAGATCTTCATGATGACATCATAGGGATCCTCCTCGGCCTCTTCCTCGGGAGCGGGTGCCGCGACGGGCGCCGCTTGCTGCTCGACGGGGGGGGTAAACGGGGAAGCAGCCGCCGGGCGGGTGGTTGCAGCCGGGGCGGCAGTCATCCGGGGATCGGCCGTTTTGGGCAGGGAGATCGGGGCGGCGGGCTCCGACTTGGGGGTGTAATTGGTGATATCCTGAATGTAGCTCGGGATTGCAAAGTCATCCTGCCCGTCGAAGCTGGTGGCGATGACGGTGAGGACAATTTCGTCCTTCAGGTTCTCGTCATAGGCGACACCCCAGATGAGGTTGACGTCGGGGTGAGCCGCGTCGTTGATGAGGTCGGAGGCGGCGTAGACATCCTCCAGAGGGATATCTGGCGGGACGGTGATGTTCACGATGACGCCCTTGGCCCCGTTGATCGAGGTCTCAAGCAGCGGGGAATTGATCGCGGCTTCGGCGGCAAGGCGAGCCTTGTCCTTGCCCGAGGCGCGGCCGACGCCCATATGGGCGTTTCCGGCCTCCTTCATGATGGTGGTGACATCGGCGAAATCGAGGTTGATGACCCCAGTGGTGCCGATCAGCTCGACGATGCTCTGCACGCCCTGACGCAGCACCTCATCGGCGGCGGCAAAGGCATTGGCGAGGGTGATTTTTTCGGTGCTGATCTGCTGCAATCGCTCGTTGGGGATGACGATCAGCGCGTCGACATGCTCCCGCATGGCGGTGATGCCCATCTCGGCGTGCTCCATCCGGCGTCTGCCCTCAAACTTAAACGGCTTGGTGACAACGCCGACGGTCAGGATTCCCATATCCTTGGCAATTTCGGCAATGACCGGCGCAGCGCCGGTTCCGGTGCCGCCGCCCATTCCGGCGGTAATAAAGACCATGTCGGTTCCCTTGAGAAGGGCGGAGATTTCGTCGCGGCTTTCCTCGGCGGAGCGCTGGCCGACATCGGCTTGTCCGCCCGCGCCCTTGCCCTTGGTGAGCCGGGCGCCGATATTGAGTTTATAAGTAGCATGACTGGTAGCCAGGGCCTGATAATCGGTATTCATCGAAATGAATTCCACGTTTTTCATCCCTGAGAGCACCATTCGATTGACAGCGTTGCCGCCGCCCCCTCCAACGCCGATCACCTTGATCACCGTGGCCTGCTGATGCTCGGGTACCATGTCGAAGTTCATCTGCATGTAACCGTCCTCCTCTATTTGATCCCCCGAGGGGAGGTGGAATAATTGCTTGTCCAAATGTGCGGCAAATGCTGTACGCACGCGCCTATATATTTTTTATTCTAACACGAAGAGCCATCCGGCGCAATATCCGCCGCCGGGGATTTGAAATTTCTTTTCCTGCTAGCCCTCTATAATCGTGAGGGGAGGAAGCTCCTCCTCAAAATCGTCCTCCTCCTGCTCCACCTCCTTGCTGGAATCGTCCGTCGGCTCGTCGGGCTGCTCCGGTGCCGGTGCGGCGGGAGCCGAGGAGGATGTGGCCGGCGGCGGAGAGGGTGAGGCTTCTGAAGGCGCTTCAGGCTTTGGAAGGATCGGCCTGATCTTTGGGATGGCTCGCTGATAGTCCGAGCGCATCGCTTCGGGAAAGGGCCAGCGGTCGGCCGCGTAGAGATCAAGCTCCCGCAGCCGCATGGTGGGCCGCACCGATACGTCAAGGGTTCCCACCGTCTTTTCGTTGACCGAAAGACGAATCACCTCGGCGGCGGCCCGCAGCTTATAGCTCAGATCAATTTTGCTGCCAAGCTCGATTGCAAGCCGCCCGTCATAGAGCAGCCGCATTTGAATCGGATCGCGCAGATCGAGGATACTGACTGGAGTGAGGGCGTTCTGCTCGGCCTCCGCTTTGATCTGCCGCAGCAGCGCAAAGCGCTCCTGTTCTTCATCGGGCAGGTAGGAGCCGGGGGAAGGGGTGGACGGGAGAGAAAAGCCAATCACGCGCGGCCATCCCTCCGGCGGATAGGCAGAGGGCGGTTCGAGGATTCGTCCGCGCCGGCTCAGCGGCAGAAATCCCGCCTCGGTTTCGATCACCGCATCGATCTCGGCCTCGCTCACCTCGATCGAGACGGTATCGGGAAAAGCCCTTGTCACCCGTGCGCGTTCGATGTAGGGGAACTGCTTTACCAGCTGCTCCTCCACCGAGGCAGCGCGAAAGCAGAAGATGTTATTCCCCGTTGACAGCCCCGATGCCGTGATCAGATCGCCGTCGGCATAGCGGGAGCCCCCGGTGACGGCGATCGTTTCAATCGGGAAAAAGACCGTAAGGGAAAGTGCCACGCCGACGCTCAGCAGGAGCAGAAGTACGATGCAGCAGGTGAAGGCATATTTTCGTTCGTTCTTTTTTCGTCGTCGGGCCGCGGCTGAATGGGATCGCTGCGCTGCCGGCGCTCGTTTTTTTCTTCCCACGTTTTTGTCCCTTTCTGATCGATTGAAGCGGTTTTAATCGGGAAGACGTTCCCGGCGGATCGAAGCGCCGAGCCGCCGCAGCCCCTCCTCGAGTGAATCGTAGCCCCGGTCGATGTGCCGCAGCCCCGTCAGGGAAGAAACCCCTTCGGCAGAGAGCGCCGCGATGACCATCGCCGCTCCGCCGCGCAGATCGGTGCAGCAGAGATTGGCGCCCGACAAACGGGGAATGCCGCGCACCAGCGCGACCCGACCCTCAACCTCGATTTTCGCTCCCATCCGCATTAGCTCGTTGACATGCTTGTAGCGCGCTTCAAAGATGTTTTCCACAAACATACTGGTTCCTCTGGCGGTACACAGCGCGGCCATCAGCGGAGCCTGTGCGTCGGTGGGGAAGCCGGGATAGGGCATTGTTTTGATCGAGTCCACCGCCGTCAGACGGTTCGGTGCGTCGAGCAGGATGGCGCTTTCCCTGCTTTCAATCCGGCAGCCTGCCTTTTCGAGCACCGGCAGCACGGCGGAAAGATGACGCGGACGCACCCCGGTCAGCAGCAGCTCGCCGCCGGTCGCGGCCCCGGCGCAAAGATAGGTCGCCGCCTCGATCCGGTCTGGGATTATACGGTGGAAGCCATCGTGCAGACTCGGTACCCCTTCCACGGTGATCCGGTCGCCTTCCACCAGAACCTTCCCGCCGCAGGCGTTTAAGAAATCCGCGAGATCGCAGATTTCCGGCTCCCGCGCCGCGTTGTGCAGGGTGGTTTTTCCCTCGGCGGTGACGGCGGCCAGCAGAATATTCTCGGTCGCGCCGACGCTTGGGAACGGCAGAGTGATCTGCGCACCGACGAAGCGCCCCTTGACCTCGCAGTTGAGGTAGCCATGCTCCTCCACGATGGTCGCGCCCAGCCTGCGCAGCCCCTCGATGTGCAGATCGATCGGACGCGCCCCCAGCTCGCAGCCGCCGGGAAAGCTGAGTCTTGCCTTGCCGCAGCGTGCGAGGATCGCGCCGAGAAACAGGATCGAGGAGCGCATCTCCCGCATCAGCTCCTCGGGAAGATCACGATAACGAACGTTGGCGGCATCGACGGTGATCCGGTCGCCGCTCCGCTCGAGGACGCAGCCCAGCATGACGAGTATTTTTTCGGCCGCGGCGACATCGGAAAGGGTGGGGCAGTTTTCCAGCGTCGACCGGCTTCCCAGCAGGGTGGCGGCAAGGATGGGGAGTACGGCATTTTTCGCGCCGTGGATGGGAACTTCGCCCGTTAAGCGCCGTCCGCCATCGATTAAAAGTCGTTGCATCGACCGTTTCCTCCTTCAAAACCGGGAAAGGCGTCCTCCGGGAGAGAAAACGCCTTTCGGACGGTGCGAGATTACTCTTCACACCTATCCTATGCGGCAGGAGGGAGGCTGGTGAGAAACGGCGGCAAAGCGATGTCGAAACGAATGCAAAGGGTGCTATTGCTGCCCGGCGAGCTCGAGCAGCTCGGCAATGATGCGCTCGTTGGCGTCCCGGATGGCAAGCGAGGCGGCGGCGCGTCCCAGCGAGGCCAGATGCGCCGGGTCCTTGGTGAGACGGGAAAGCAGTGAGATCAGCGTGGGGCCGGAGAGATCCTTTTCCTCGAGAATTTCGGCGGCCGCGTGGTTGACCAGCTCCATCGCGTTGTGGAATTGATGGTTTTCAGCCACGTTGGGGGAGGGAATCAGAATCGAGGCGCGTCCGGCGCATTCCAGCTCGGACAGGGTGATCGCCCCCGCGCGGCAGATGACAAGATCGGCCGCGGCGAGGCAGGTGGGCATGTTGTCGATGTACTCCCGCACGTCGAGATGGGGGTTCTCGGCGGGGTTAAGCGCCTTTTCGCGCAGCGCTTCAAGAAAATCCGCATGGTCGAGGCTTCCGGTGGCGTGGATGTGGTGGATTCCCGCCTTGCCGCGATGCCAAGCCATCACATCGGCAATGGCCTGGTTAATCCGCTGCGCACCGAGACTTCCGCCAAAGGACAGGATGCAAATTCTGTCCTCCACCCCCAGCCGCATCCGGGAGAGCTCCCGATCGGCGGAGAAAATTGCCTCCCGCACCGGATTTCCGGTGATTCGCAGCTTGTCCGGGCTTTTGAGGTGCAGGTGCTTCTGCGCGCCCTCCATCGCCAGCAGCAGCCGGTCGACGTCGGGCGCGAGCAGCTTGGTCGTCACCCCGGGAAACGCGTTCTGCTCGTGGGTGATGGTTTTATAGCCGAGCTGGTGGGCACGGCGCACAATCGGCCCGCTGACGTAGCCGCCGGTGCCCATCACCACGTCAGGATCAAAGCCCTTGATGATCGAGGCCGCGCGCGGGCCGCTTTTGGCAAGCAGATAGAGGGCGTTTAGATTGCGGCCGATGTTTTCCACCGTCAGCTTGCGCTGGATGCCGGCTACCTCGATCGGCGCGAAGGGGTAGCCCGCCTTGGGGATCAGCCGCGCCTCCATCCCCTTGGGATTCCCCGCAAAGAGCACC
>CAZVAV010000111.1:0-6354 GCA_964625135.1 uncultured Oscillospiraceae bacterium
CCGAGCACCCGAGGGTGCTGCTGATGATCGGGGTCAATGGGGTGGGCAAGACCACCAGCATCGGAAAGCTCTCCGCACGTTACCGAGCCGAGGGAAAGAGCGTTCTGCTCGCCGCGGCCGATACCTTCCGCGCGGCGGCAATCGAGCAGCTTTCGATCTGGGGAGAACGCACCGGAGCGCAGGTGATTGCCCATTCGCAGGGCTCCGACCCCGCCGCCGTGGTGCACGACGCCCTCGACGCGGGGCTTTCCCGCGGGGTCGACGTCATCATCTGCGATACGGCCGGACGGCTGCATAACAAGAAGAACCTGATGGACGAGCTTTCCAAAATTCGACGGGTCATCGCCAAGGAGATTCCCGACTGTGTGCCCGAGGTGCTGCTGGTGGTCGATGCGACGACCGGGCAGAACGCACTGGCGCAGGCGCGGCAGTTTCGGGAATCCGCCGGGGTCAACGGGGTGGTGCTCACCAAGCTCGACGGCACCGCAAAGGGCGGGGTAGTGATTGCCATCGCCAACGAAACCGGCATTCCGGTGCGGTATGTCGGGGTGGGAGAGGGGGCGGCCGATCTGCATCCGTTTGATCCCGCCGAATTTTCCGCCGCCCTTTTCGGTGAGGAGCAGGCCGATGACTAGAGGGCTTCTGATCGCGACCCACAATCAGGGAAAGCAGCGGGAATTTTCCCGGATGCTCGCCCCGCTTGGGATCGAGGCCGCGCTGCCCCAGCGCCCCGGACTGCTCGAGTCGATTGAAGAAAACGGCGCGACCTTTGCCGAAAACGCGCTCATTAAGGCGCGCGCGGTCTTTGCCGCAACCGGTCTTGCCGCTATTGCCGACGATTCGGGGCTTTGCATCGATGCGCTCGGCGGTGAGCCGGGGGTTTATTCGGCTCGCTATCTCGGGGAGGCGACCCCTTATCTAAAGAAGAACGCCTCGATTCTCGAACGCCTGCGGGATGTCCCGGAGGAGCGGCGCACCGCCCGCTTTACCTGCGCCATCGCGCTGGTAACCGGCGAGGGGGAGCATGTCTTTTCGGCGAGCTGCGAGGGGAGAATCGGCCATGAGCCGCGCGGGGAGCGGGGCTTCGGGTACGATCCCATCTTTTATATCGGGGACAAAAGCTTTTCCGAGCTGACCGACGCCGAAAAGGATGCAATCAGCCACCGGGGACAGGCGCTGCACAAGCTGTTGTCCCAAATCGACGCGTTGCTGCCCCGCCCGGCGGACGCCGAAAGCCAAGAGAAGTCCCAATACGAACGATCATGATAGAATAAAAGGAGTACTATGGAACTGACAAGCAAACAGCGGGCCCATCTCAAGGGACTCGCACAAAATCTCGAGGTCGTTGCTCAGTTTGGCAAGAATGAGCTTTCTCCCGAACAAACCACAATGATCGACCAGCTGCTTACCAAGCGTGAGCTGATCAAATGCGCGGCGCTCGAAAGCTCCCCCTATTCAGCGATCGAGCTTGCGCAGATGCTCGCCGGACAAACCGACGCGACGGTGGTGCAGGCCATCGGACGGCGTTTTGTCCTCTACCGCCGCAACAAAAAGAACCCGGTGATTACCCTCGGTTAATCACGCGAAAACACGAGAGAGGTGCCCTATGAAGATCGGTATTTTCGGCGGAACCTTCAATCCCATCCATCAGGGTCATCTGGCTCTGATCGACCGAATGATCGAACGGCTTTCGCTTGATCACCTCATCCTCATCCCCACCGCCGTTCCGCCGCATAAGGATCGCGGCGAGGTGCTGCCCGCCGCCGACCGGATCGCCATGTGCCGCCTTGCGGTGGCGGGTGATGCGCGGGTGAGCGTCTCGACCCTTGAGGTCGAGCGGGGCGGCAAAAGCTATACCGTCGATACCCTGCGAGAGCTGAAAAAGGAATACCCCGCCGACGAGCTGATTCTTCTGGTCGGCAGCGATATGTTTTATACGCTCACCGAGTGGCACTGCGCCGAGGAGCTGCTGCGCATGGTGCGGATCGCGGCGATGGCGCGGGAATCGGACGAGCTTTCTCGCCTGCTTCAGGAGCAAGCTCGCCTCAACGCGCTGGGCGCCCGCACCGAGGTGATCGAGGTTGACCCGGTGATCGTTTCCTCGACCGATATCCGGCAGAACACCGGGCGTTTGCGGGCGACCCTTTCGCGGGAGCGCTATCTTCATACCCTCAATGTGGCCAGCGCCGCGCTGCGGCTTGCCGAGCTGCATCAAGGGGATGGGGAGCTTGCTTATCTCGCGGGGCTGCTGCACGACGTCTGCAAGGAGATGTCCAAGGACGAAATGTTGAATCTTCTGGCGGGTTCTGCTATAATAAAAGACCCGGTATTCCTTGCGTCTCCGCGAATTTGGCACGGCTTTGCGGCGGCAATTTACATCCAGCGTGAATTATCGGTGCGAAATACCCAAATAATAGATGCGGTGAGGTATCACACCACGGGGCGCGGCGGGATGTCGCTTCTCGAAGAGATCGTCTATCTGGCTGATCTGACCAGTGCCGACCGCCGTTATCCGGGAATTGAGGCATTGCGCCAGACAGCCGAACGATCGATTCCGCTGGCGATGCTCGAGGCGCTGCAATTTATCATCGGCGATCTCGCCCGGACGGGAAACCCCGTGACCTGCGATACCCTGAAAGCCTACAACCGCTACGCGCTTCTCAACGATCAGGAGGAATGGCGGCAGGCATAAAAAGGGGAACTGCCGCTTGTCCAGAGCAAGATTCAAAGGAATGAAACGACTGCTTTTTCTGCTGCTGGCGGGGCCGGCGATCGGCATGCTGCTGGCCTTTGGGGTGACTCGCGCTCTCCCAAATCTCACAGGGGAACAGGATTCCCCTTTTGAGCGCAGGCGCATTGATTCCTCGCGGGAGCGGCTTGAACCATTTGTGACCGAGGCCCCGGCGCAGCAGAGCTATGGGCTGCTGCTCTGCGGCATCGATCACACTAGGACGCTGGCCGACGTCATTCTTTACGCCCGCTTTGATCTGGATAAGAACCGTGCCTGGCTGCTACAGATTCCGCGTGATCTCTATGTCGATCCGGCCAGTGCGACCGGCAAGATCAACGGAGCCTGCCGTCCCTTTTCCTCCCAAGACCCCACCGAGCGAATCGCCTCGATTGTAGAGACGCAGCTCGGACTGCCGGTTGACGGCTCGGCCGCCATTACACTGGCCGGGGTTCGCGCCCTCGTCGACGCGGTGGGCGGGGTGACGATGCAGGTGGAGCGGGAGATTAATTATCTTCCTGGTAAGGTGATCCCTGCGGGAAACCAGACCATCACCGGCGAGGAGGCCGAGTGGCTGCTGCGCTATCGCAGCGGCTACCAGATGGGGGATCTTGACCGCCTCAAGGTTCAAAAGCAGTTTCTGTTCTCGGCAATCGAAGCGGTGCGGCAGCTGGGTCGCACCGAGGCGCTTTCGATTGCGGCGCGAAATATGGGACATGTCAAAACAACCGTGCCGTTTTCCGAAATTGCCTCGCTGCTCGAGCGGGCGCTGGCGCTGACCCCCGAACGGGTCAGTATTGAACAGATCCCAACCTATGGCGCCCAGTACAAGGGTCTGTCGGTGCTCTGCGTCAACCGCTTCCGGCTTGCCCAGACGCTCAATGCCGGCGTGCGCGCCGATGATCCAATCGACCCGTGGGAGCTTTCCCTTGTCTACCCGCCCGAGCAGACCGAGAGCTCGGAGCAAGCCTCCCGGATGCCGCAGGAGGAGAATCTGACGGATCTTGATTTCAGTTGGGACTTTCCCGATGAGGGGGAGGTCATCGAGTAAAAGGAGTGAACGCTATATGACAACGTTAGACCGCGCAAAACAGATCGCCGCTCTGATTGACAACAAAAAGGGCGAAGAGGTTCGGGTGCTCCAGATCGGAACGCTGACCACCATCGGCGACTACTTTGTTGTTGCAACCGGCAACTCGACCACGCAGGTCAAGGCGCTTGCCGACGAGGTGGAGGAGAAGCTTTCGGCCGAAGGGCTGGAGCCCAAGCGGATTGAGGGGTATTCCTCGGCCTCGTGGATCCTGCTCGATTACTACGATGTGATTGTTCACATCTTCCTGAAGGAAACCCGCGAATTCTATGCCCTTGAGCGGCTCTGGGGTGATGCGCCGGAGATCGACTGGACGAAATAAGGGCAATACGGCGGTCGGCCCCATCCATATGGGGACGACCTTTCCTACATAAAATACGGCCCGCTGTGGCCGATTGGAGGGTCAAGCTTGCGATACGACTTTAAGGCCATCGAAGCGAAGTGGCAAAAAATCTGGGCGGAGAAGGATGCCTTCGCCGCCACCGACGACTACCAGAAGCCTAAATTTTACGCGCTGGTCGAATTTCCCTACCCCTCGGGGCAGGGGCTGCATGTCGGCCATCCCCGTTCCTACACCGCGCTCGACATCGTTTCTAGAAAGCGGCGGATGCAGGGCTACAACGTCCTTTACCCGATGGGCTGGGACGCCTTTGGCCTGCCGACCGAGAACTACGCGATCAAAAACCACATCCATCCGGAGATCGTCACCAAAAGCAACGTGGCGCATTTTAAGGCGCAGCTACAGTCGCTCGGTCTTTCGTTTGACTGGAACCGTGAGGTCGACACCACCGATCCCAATTACTATAGGTGGACCCAGTGGATTTTCCTCCAGCTCTACAAGCATGGCCTCGCCTACAAGAAGGAGATGGCGGTCAACTGGTGCACCTCCTGCAAGGTCGTCCTCGCCAACGAAGAGGTGGTCGGCGGGGGCTGCGAGCGCTGCGGCGGCGAGGTGGTTCGCAAGGTGAAGAGCCAGTGGATGCTCAAAATTACCGAGTATGCCCAGCGGCTCATCGACGATCTTGATTCGGTCGACTACATAGACCGGGTGAAGGTCTCGCAGAAGAACTGGATTGGCCGTTCAACCGGCGCCGAGGTCGACTTTACCGCCACCACCGGCGACGTCCTCACCGTCTTTACCACCCGTCCCGACACCCTCTACGGCGTCACCTACATGGTCATGAGCCCCGAGCATCCCTTCCTTGAGAAGTGGGCGGACAAGCTGTCAAACATCGACCAGATTCGAGCCTACCGCGACGAGGCGGCGCACAAGTCCGACTTTGAGCGCAGCGAGCTGGCCAAGGAAAAGACCGGCGTCCGGCTCGAAGGGGTCGAGGCGGTCAACCCCGTCAACAACACCCCCATCCCGATTTTCGTCTCGGACTATGTCCTGATGAGCTACGGCACCGGCGCGATTATGGCGGTTCCGGGTCACGACACCCGCGACTGGGAGTTTGCCAAAAAGTTTCATCTGCCGATCATTGAGGTGGTCAAGGGCGGAGACGTCGAAAAGGAAGCCTTCATCGACTGTGATACCGGCATTCTGGTTAACTCCGATATCCTGAATGGTCTGCCCGTCGACGAGGCCAAAAAGAAGATCATCGCCCTGCTGGCCGAGCGCGGCATCGCCAAGGAAAAGGTCAATTATAAGCTGCGCGACTGGGTCTTCTCACGTCAGCGCTACTGGGGTGAGCCGATTCCGATCATCTGCTGCGACCACTGCGGCTATGTGCCGCTTGACGAGAGCGAGCTGCCCTTACGGCTTCCCGAGGTCAAGAGCTACGAGCCGACCGCCGACGGCGAGAGCCCGCTGGCGCATCTCGACAGCTGGGTTAACGTAACCTGCCCCAAGTGCGGCCGTCCCGCCCACCGTGAGACCGATACCATGCCCCAGTGGGCAGGTTCCTCTTGGTACTTCCTGCGGTATATCGCGCCCCATTGCGACACCGCCATCGCCCCCAAGGAGGCGCTGGATTACTGGATGCCGGTCGATTGGTACAACGGCGGCATGGAGCACACCACCCTTCATCTGCTCTATTCTCGCTTCTGGCATAAGTTCCTGTATGACATCGGCGTCGTTTCCTGTCCCGAGCCCTATGCCAAGCGCACCAGTCACGGCATGATCCTCGGCGAGAACGGCGAGAAGATGAGCAAGTCGCGCGGCAACGTCGTCAACCCCGACGATATCGTCAATGAGTTCGGCGCGGATACGCTGCGGCTCTATGAGATGTTTGTCGGCGACTTTGAGAAGGCCGCCCCCTGGAACACCTCCTCGATCAAGGGCTGTAAGCGGTTCCTGGAGCGGATTTGGGGCTTGCAGGAGCTTCTGGTCGATGGCGAGGGCAATTCTCCCTCGCTGGAAAGCGCGATGCACAGAACCATCCGCAAGGTGTCTGAGGATATCGAGACGCTCAAGTACAACACCGCGATTGCCGCGATGATGGAGCTCTTAAACGAGATTGCCGAGCAGAAGCGGGTCACACACGGGGAGCTGCGCACGTTGCTCATCCTGCTCAATCCCTTTGCGCCGCACCTC
>CAZVAV010000112.1:0-6323 GCA_964625135.1 uncultured Oscillospiraceae bacterium
GCCATCATCGAGGCGCCCATGCCGAAGGTCAGCATCAGGGCGGAAATTTTAACCGCCTGCTCCGCCTCGGACAGACCGGCATAGACGACATACTTGAGGAAGAAGAACCACAGGCTGGTGTCAAGCAGGCCGAGACCCACCACCGTAAAGCCCATGACCGAACCGGCCGAGAAGGCGACCCGCAGGCCCTGATTGAGGCTGTGGCTGGCCGCGAAGGCGGTTCTGGCATTCGAGTTGGTGGCGATCTTCATGCCGATGTAGCCGGACAGCGCCGAAAAGAAGCCGCCGGTCACAAAGGCGAAGGGAACGAAGATTTCCATCTGGCCGGTAAAGCTCAGGCCAAGCATGATCACGAAAACGACGGCGAAAAACTTGCCGACGCCGGAGTACTGCCGTTTGAGGTAGGCGTTGGCGCCTTGGCGAATCGACGCGGCGATTTTTTTCATCAGTTCGTTGCCCTCGCTTTCGCGGAGCACTTTTTTCGAGAGGACGTAGGCGAAAATCAGCGCCGCCGCCGCTCCAAGGGGCATCAGTAGTGTGAGGTTCATGTTGTTTTACACTCCTTGCTTTCTTCCTTTTCTGTTCCTGTGATTGGATTTCATCTATGCTCAATCCAATAAAACACTCAACTAGTTTATTGGGTTGGGTAGCACTTGTCAAGATCCTGCAATAAATAGCTGCGGAAAAACAACAAAATCTATGTTTTTCCACCGTGGAAGGAAGACCATTACCTCCCGGCCTGCGAAAGCACACCGGTGCGATAGGCTTCAAGCAGCAGGGTAAGCGTCCTGATCTGGCCGCGCAGCTGGGTTCCGATGTCGGTATCCGAGACGAAGCGGCGTTTGGACGAAACCTCAAAAATGTTGGAGGTGGAGAGAATATCGGTGTTTTGGGAAACCGCGTCGGCGATGCCGGTGAACGGGCCGTGAGAAACCAGTCGCATCCCATAGGAATTATAAATCAAGGTATAGCCCGCGATGCCGGTGGTCTTTTGATAAGCCTTGCAAAAACCGCCGTCGATGGTCAGCACCCGGCCGTCGCACTTGATCGGGCTTTCTCCGTCCTTCGACTTGACCGGGATATGGCCGTTGATGATATGCGAGTCGCTGGGATCAAGCCCAAATTCCTCACAGATCCGCGTGACCGTTTCGGGGTCGTCGTAATAGCGGTAATAGGGGTTCTTCGGTTCCTCGTGGGAAGCCTTATCCTCCACCAGCATCCGCTCAAAGGTGGTCATTCTCGTCCGGCCAAAAATGGGGGAATCCTTGCCGCACCAGAGCCACCACATAAAGTCCTCGCCGTCCCGCTTTTCACGGGAGCCGCGCGGGGCGAAGTAGCCGGTGCGAACCTTCTGCTCGCAGAAATCGAAGAGCCGTTTTCCCCAGAGCCGTTTTCCGTCAAACTCGAACCGCTCGAACGAGCCGTCCTTCGAGAGCGGCATACAGCCGTGGAACATCAGGTTTTGATTGCAGCAGCGGTAGAAGGCTCCCTTGTCGAACAGGAAACGGACATGGCTTTGCAGCTTGTCGCTGCGGATGAAGGATTCCTTGAGTGAGTCGATCAGCTCCTGCTCCTCCTGCGTCAGCTCATAGGGGGATTCAGGATTGATGGTGGGGAAATCGGTGTCGCGCAGCGGATAAACCTTTTGGCCGATGGTGACGGTGCCATCCTGGAAGTTAATTTTATCGAGCATCATCCGTGCGTCCATGTCATATTCGGGATGACGGGCGATGATCTGCCCTTCGAGCTTCATCTGGATGATCGCCGCCGCCTTGCGCAGCTTCGCGACCAGCTCGATGTCGTTGAGCCCGATTTTGCCCTGCTCGAGCACCTTGGGGCGAAAGGCCATCGAAGCGCCATAGGTTTTTTCGGCAAAGGTGGTCAGCGCCCGCAGGCTGATGCCGTAGCCGTTTTCGAGCGTGTCGACGTTGGCATAGGAAAGCGAAACATTCAGCACGTTGGCGATGCAGGCCTCGTTGCCGGACGCCGCCGCCATCCAGAGCATGTCATGGTTGCCCCAGACGATATCAACCGCGTGGTGGGAACGCAGCAGCTCAATGATGTCCTCGGCCCCGGGACCCCGGTCGTAGATATCGCCGAGGATGTGAAGCTGATCGACCGCCAGCCGTTTAATCAGCCCGGAAAGAGCGGTGATAAACGCATCGGCTCTCCCCACATCGACGATGGTCGAGAAGATCCTGCGATAGTAGGATTCCTTGTTTTTCTCATAATGATCGGCGTGCAGCAGCTCGTCGATGATGTAGGAGAAGTCGGAGGGCAGCGCCTTTCTCACCTTGGAGCGGGTGTACTTGGAGGCGACGACCCGGCAGATGTCGATGAGCCGAACCAGCGTCTCATGATACCACGCCGCCAGCTCCTCGCCGTGCTCGCCCTTGAGCGATTCCAGCTTGTGCTGCGGATAATAGATCAGCGTGGCCAGCTTAGAGCGCTCCTCCTCCGATACGCTGTCGGCGTAGAGCAGGTCGATTTTCTCGCGGATTACGCCGGAGGCATTGTTCAGAATATGGGCTACCGCCTCATATTCCCCATGCAGATCGCTGATAAAATGCTCGGTTCCCTTGGGAAGATCCAAAATTGCTTCAAGGTTGATAATCTCGGTGCAAACCGACTGGATACTGGGAAACTGCTTGGACAGAAGCCGTAAAAAATCGAGGTTTTCGCCAACTGGCAGTGTAGGTTGCCGTGTCATCCGTCGCCCTCCTGTCATATTCGTAATCGGTAAAAAGACAAAAAGAGCCTCCGTTTTCCGGGACTCTCAAAGGGATGTAGAAGCCAATTTCATTATAGCACATATCCTTCCATGAGGAAGAATAAATTTCATGATTTGCTGATTTTGGTAAGGAAAGCAGATAAACCCGCTGCAAAGTAAAATAAAAATTGTATAGTTTGCCATGCGTTCCCATCCGGTTTGGAAAAGAGAAGCAGCCTTTGCACACCAATGCAAAGGCTGCTTCTCAAATAGAAGAGACGATGAAAATTTAAGCGGCGGGGAGTGCGGCGCGGGGATCGTTGCCGGTAAAACGATAGAGCGGGAAATTGAAGGTTTCCGCGTCGTAGGAAACGAGGCCATACTGGTAGAGGGAGCCGTTATAACCGTTGCTGTCGTTGACATCCGGTTCCATCAGCATTGCGATCACATTGCCGGCTGTCTGATCCAACGGAATGATGACCGCTCCCTTCGGGAAGCTGACGGTTTGGGGGGTACGAAGCCCGGCCTCGATCCCGACAGATTCCTTCGCACCGACAGGAGTATAATCCCCGATGTAATAGTATTGCTCCAGCTCCACGGCGGAACCGGGGGCGATGCTATAGTATTCGGCGCCCTGACCGTCGAGAATATACAGCGCTTTTTCCAGCCATGCCTCTCGCTTGTCGAGCACATAAGCGGTAGGACGCACCCGCCCACGGGTAACGGTGTCGTTCATGCTGAGCTTTTCGGCCTTCTGCGAATAGATGGAGCCGTCCATGTTGTATTGAATACGGGTCAGCGCGGTGGGCGAGAGGGTGTTGCCCGATTTGGTCTGGTAGAGCGCGAGGAGATCACCCTGATCGTCAAAGATCCTTCCCTTGGCGATGACCGACGCGCGTGCCGCGGAAACCTCGCGCTCGATGGCGTCCGCACTGTTGACAAAGGACTTATACAGGGACTTGGTCGCATTGACCTGAGAGAGAACACGGCGTTCAAAGTTGGCTCTTCCGGCGCCGATGCCGCGGGTCTCAATCAGCACCGATACCGAATTGTAAAGCCCATAGTAGGCTCGGCCGATCGGGTTGTTGACGGTGGTTCCATAGTGATAAACGCGAATTCCATCGTTGCGCGCGGTCTGATGGGCAACGTCTACCATCCGCAGTGCGCGTGCATTCACGGCGGCGTCGTTGTTCAGGCTGCTCGCGGCAGTCATTTGCAGGTCGTCCGCGTTATTCATGTAGCCCTTCCCGTTGGCGCCATAATAGGTAAACTCGTGGTTGTCTATCGTCAGCTCGGGCATGAAGAGCTGGTAGCCATAATGCAGATTGGCGATTTCCTTGCTGTAGAGCGCCATATGGTCGCGGTTCATATCAATCCCGTCGCTGTTGATGCGGGTAAAGGCGACCGCCCCATCGGGATTAATTCGGGGGATAATGGCGACGTTGGCGGTGGGGAGGATGCCCGCGCCGTAGCTGCCGTCCATCTCCCGGATCATCAGAAGAGCGCCTTCCCCACTGGCGGGTTCGTTAGAGTGAATCTGTGCCTGCTGCCAGATCATCGGCTTTCCGTTATCGCCTACAATCTTTGCGGCCTGCTCCAGGGTGGAATTCTTCGGAATCGGGCTGGAGGTAAAGAGAATGAGGGGGATGTCATAGCCATATTTCGGGGTTTTACCGAGGCTGTAGACATACATATTATCGTCCGGACCGTCAAGCGCCTTAATGAAATCCATCATTTCCTTTTGGGACGTGAATTCGTTGAGCGCCTTTTTGCCGGAAAACGCGGGGGTTGTCAGCTTGTCATAATCGGGAAGCTTCTCGGCTGAAAAATGCCTGAGGATTTCGTCCGGCCAGGTAGTGACGACCTGATCGCGGGCATCCTGCGTGAAAGCCGGATTGCTCGGCTCATAGCCGTTCCCGGCAATTTTGCCGGTTTCGACCTCCAGCTTTTTTGTGCCGCCGGCGGCCAGCTCGGCCTTGGTGACGTTAAAGAGCTGCATCACGCTGTAAACGCCCTTACCCTGGACAAAGCAGCTATAGGTTCCCGCCTTGGACAGCGGATAAACGCCGTTGACCGGGGTGATTTCGGTCAGCGTAGCGAGCACCTCGTCGGTAATTCGGCCATCGAGGGTAAATCCCTCGTAAACCTTCAGCTCCAGATCGGTGAGCTTTACCCCCTCGGGCGCGGAAAGGCTCAAAGAAAGGGTACGAGTGGGCTCTGCCGCAAACGCGGTTACGGTGCACTGGAGCAGGATGAGGGCAAAAACCAAAAGCAGGGATACGATTTTGCGCGGAGCAGATCGTTTCATAAAGGATCAGCCTCTTTCTATCGGTATTTTGTCTTTTGAATAAGGATAAATTGACGTAAAAGCTTCATGCGTCAAAGCTTTGGCAAATCAACCTCTCCTAATTCCCACATAAAATAAACCCATGAATTCTTATTTTTTGTAGATTTATCTATATTCTAGACGAAATTTCCGAAAAAGTCTATAGTGCATGACAGTTTTTAATGCAAAAAAACACAGGCTGATCTTGTGCGAAAGACACAACTTCCATAAAAAAGTCCCGGAGCGCAGGCCTGCGATCCGGGAAAGCAAATCAAAAACTGAGCAGTAGCCCCTGCTCCCCCGCGTAAAACGACGTGAGGCAGGCGCAATCCAGAACGGTGATGTCCCGGATGCCATAGGTCTTTTCGATCAGCGCAACAAGGCTGTCGGCTCCCGGGCGGTTGTTGCAGTGATTGATGACGACCGGCGTGTTGGCATCAATCTGCTTGACCTCTCCCATCAGGGCGACCATCCGCTCGACTGCTCGGCGCTCGCCGCGTGGCTTTTCAAGCACCTGAATCGTTCCCCGGTTGTTGCGGGCGACCGCCCGGATATTGAGGGCGGAGGCAAGCAGCCCGGTCACCGCGCTCATCCGGCCGTTTTTGACCAGCGCGTCGAAGGTGGCCAGTGAAAAAAGGATAATCATCGAGTCGCGGTAACGCTCAATCTTCTCCACGATCTCCTCAAAGGGAAGTCCCTCGGCGATCAGCGCCTTGAGGCGGCGCAGAATCAACACCATCGAGCCTGCGGTGGAGAGGCTGTCGATCACATGAACCTTCTGCTCCGGCTGCTCGTCGTGTACGAGGTGCATCGCCTGCAATGCCGCGTTGTAGGTGCCGCTGAGCTGGCTGGAGATGGTAACGATAAAGCTGTTTTTCGCCTGCCGCAGCTGAAGGGCAAAATCGGCGGGGCTTGGGCAGGCGGTGGAAGAGGGCCCCTTAAAGTCGTGTGCCGCCCGGAGCATCTCCCGCGGGTCGGTTTCGGGCAGATCAATAAACTCCCGGTCGCCTACAATAATTTTGAGCGGAACGGTGGCAAAATGAGCCGCGCCGGGATCAAACAGCTGGGCGCTCAGGTCGCAGGAGCTATCTGCAATCAGACCCCATTCTTTCATCAAAACATCCTCCTCGATCATCGGTCATCCCGATGACGGCGTCTCATTGCGTGATCGGGTATTCTTTCCTTATCATAGCGCGTGACAGGATAAAAAGCAAGCGAAACGAGCCAAAAGCAACGCCGGGCAGCAATCTGAGGATTATTCTTCCCCGGTGAGCCGGCGGTAAATCT
>CAZVAV010000113.1:0-6300 GCA_964625135.1 uncultured Oscillospiraceae bacterium
GTGCTGCCCACCGCCGCCTCGCTGACCGCTCTGGTGACACAGGAGCGCTGGTGCGGCGAGCTGATGGGGCTTTCCCTTAAAAACGTCACACTGACCCTGAAGCAAAAAAACAAGGTTGTCTTTTCCGAGCTGGGGGAGCTGATGTTCACCCACTTTGGCATCTCGGGCCCGCTGGTTCTTTCGGCCTCAAGCTACATCGATGGGGACTGCGCCGATTACTCGCTCTCGATCGATCTCAAGCCGGGCCTTGACGCGGCCCGGCTTGACGCGCGTCTGCTGCGCGATTGGGAGGAGAGGAAGAACCGCGCCTTTCAGAATTCCCTTGACCGGCTTTTGCCCCGCGCCCTTGCACCGGTGGTGGTGTCCCTTTCGGGAATCGAAGCAAGGGCGCAGGTCAATACGGTGACCCGCGAGCAGCGCGCCGCGTTGGTGGCGCTGTTAAAGGCGCTTCCGCTAACCGTCCTCTCTCTTCGGCCGGTTGAGGAGGCGGTGGTGACACGCGGCGGGGTGAAAACCGGTGAGGTCAACCCCAAAACGATGGAGTCCAAGCTGGTCGGCGGACTGTATTTTGCGGGGGAGCTGCTCGATCTTGACGCGGTAACAGGTGGCTTTAACCTGCAAATTGCCTTTTCTACCGGTTACCTTGCCGGAACCTCGGCGGCAAAGCGCGTCGGGGAAGCAAAAAACCAACGAAAAGAGGAAGATGAAGGATGAATCAACCGATTGCCATTGCGATTGACGGCCCGGCTGCCGCGGGAAAGAGCACCGTTGCCCGCCACCTTGCCGCCGAGCTCGGCTTTTTATACGTCGATACCGGCGCTCTGTACCGTGCCATTGGATATTTTGCGGCAACCCAGAAGGTAGCGCCCGACGATGCCCCCGGGGTGGAGGGTCTGCTGGGGGGGATCAGCCTGACATTAACCTATGTCGACGGGGCGCAGCGTATTCTGTTAAACGGCGCCGATGTCAGCGAGGAAATTCGGCTGCCCGAGATGTCGATGGCAGCGTCCAGAGTTTCGGCCATCCCGGCGGTGCGCGCCTTCCTGCTCGATCTTCAGCGGGATCTTGCGAAGCGGCAGAGCGTCGTGATGGATGGCCGGGATATCGGCACCGTGGTGCTGCCCGACGCCGCGGTTAAGTTCTTTCTCACCGCCTCCCCGGAGGAACGGGCGAAGCGCAGAATGCTGGAATGGGAGCAGAAGGGAAAGCAGGTCGATTATCCGACCCTGCTCGCCGAGATCAAGGAGCGGGATTACAACGACTCGCACCGAGCCATCGCGCCGTTGACCGAGGCGCCCGGCGCAATCCGGATCGACAATACCGACCTCACGCTGGAGGAAACGGTGGCGGCCATGAAGCGCAGGGTGGAGGAGAGGCTGTAGATGCACTGGTTTTATCTGCTGGCTCGTTCGGTCGTATGGGGAATTTTTTCCATCCTGTTTTCGATGGAATACGAGGGCAGGGAAAATATTCCCCAAGGCCGGGGCGGCTACATACTTGCCTCAAATCATACCTCCTACCTCGACCCGGTGGTGCTGTCCTTCTGCGTGAAGCCATGGGTTCGTTTTCTTGCAAAAGGCGAGCTGGAAAGGGGCCTCTGGGGCAAGCTGCTTTTTTCGGCGCTTGGCATCGTCCCGATCGAACGGGGCAGCGGGGATTTTTCGGCGATCGACCGCTGTGCCGAGCTGACCCGGCAGGGGCATGTTCTGGGCATCTTCCCCGAGGGAACCCGCTATCCGCAGGACGCACCCGGCAAGCCGAAATCCGGCATGGCGCTCATCGCAAAAAAGACCGGCGCGGATATTCTGCCGTGTGCCATACAATACCAGCGGCCGCTGCGGCTTCGCAGTAAAATTCATGTGCGGTACGGGCATATGATTCCCTCCGGAGCGCTTGAGCTCGACGAGGACAGCCCCCGCGTTCTGCGCCGGTGCACAAAACGGGTCTGGGGCGATATTTTATCGATGCTGGGGGTGGGTGAAAATGCCGACTAAGCTGACCGTCGCCGAGACGGCGGGCTTCTGCTTTGGCGTACAGCGGGCGGCTGATCTCGTATCCGCGCATCTGGACGCGGGGGAACGGGTTTGTACCCTTGGCCCCTTGATTCACAACCGGCAGTTTGTCGACGAGCTGGCCGGCCGTGGGGTGATTGTTGTTGACGCGCCGATTGAGAATACCGAGGGGCGGCGGCTGGTGATCCGGTCGCACGGCGTGGCGCAGGCTGTCTACGACCAAATTCAGGCGCTCGGCTTTCCCTTTACCGATGCAACCTGCCCCTTTGTCCTGAAAATTCACCGCATTGCGGAGCGCGTCGAGCCCGACGGTCTGCTGGTCGTGGTGGGGGACGAAACGCATCCCGAGGTGCAGGGAATCGTTGGTCATTGCAGGGGAGAGGTTCGGGTCGTTTCATCCCCCGAGGAGCTTTTGGCGATCCCATCTGCCCATTTTGCACGAAAAAGCGACGTGTTTTTTGTATGCCAAACGACCTTTCAAAAAAATGCCTGGGAAAAATGCGCGGGAATCGCAAAAAAAGTGTGTACAAACGCAAAAATCTTTGATACAATATGTAATGCTACATCCTTGCGTCAGCAGGAGGCAGCCAGACTGGCAGAGAAATCCGACGTGATGATCGTCATCGGCGGATCTCACAGCTCCAACACGGCCAAGCTTGCATCAATCTGCCGGCAGTTTTGCAGGACGGTATTGGTGGAAACTTCATCACAGCTTGATCCTGCGGAGTTTGTGGGT
This sequence comes from uncultured Oscillospiraceae bacterium, assembly GCA_964625135.1. GTDB lineage: Bacteria > Bacillota > Clostridia > Oscillospirales > Ruminococcaceae > Yanshouia. Next base: position 2,749 of record CAZVAV010000113.1, read on the forward strand.
GCCCGGTCGATCGCAATCACGGCGGGGGCGTCAACGCCAGCCCGTATAATTAAGGAGGTACACGAAACCATGAGTGAGATTTTGGAAAATCAGAATCAGGAAGAGCTTAGTTTTGAGGAGATGCTCAATCAGTCTTTCAAAAGTACATACAACGGGGAGAAGGTCACCGGTGTTGTCACCAGCATCGCGCCCAACGAGATCGCCGTTGATATCGGCACCAAGCATGCCGGTTATGTACCGCTCAGTGAGCTGACCGATGATCCCACCGCCAAGCCCGAGGACATTGTGCATAAGGGGGACGAGCTCGAACTCTTGGTTGTTCGTGTCAACGATGTTGAAGGCACCGTGATGCTTTCCAAGAAGAGACTCGACGCCCAGGCTGGCTTTGAGAAGGTCATGGGTGCTGCTGAGACCGAGGAGATCCTCGACGGCGTTGTCACCGAGGTCATCAAGGGCGGCGTGCTTGCCCTCACCAACGGTGTCAAGGTCTTTATCCCCGCTTCGCAGGCGACCATGTCCCGCGGCGAGCCGCTGGAGGGACTGCTGCGCAAGCAGGTTCAGTTCAAGATTCTCGAGGTGAATCGTCAGCGCCGCCGCGCGGTCGGTTCGATCCGTGCCGTGCTCCGCGACCAGCGCAAGGAGCTCGAGGAGAAGTTCTGGGCCGATGTTGCGGTCGAGCGTCATTACACTGGTACCGTGAAGTCGCTTACCGACTACGGCGCGTTTGTCGACCTCGGTGGGGTTGACGGCATGGTGCACATCTCCGAGCTTTCCTGGGGCAAGATCAAGCATCCGTCTCAGGTTGTCAAGGTTGGCGATGTGATCGACGTCTATGTCAAGGATATCGATCCCGAGAAGAAGAAGATTTCTCTGGGCTATAAGAAGGATGAGGACAATCCCTGGACCATCCTCCAGAACAGCTATGAGGTCGGACAGGTTGCTCTGGTCAAGATCGTTTCGCTCACCGCCTTCGGCGCGTTTGCCGAGCTGATCCCCGGCATCGACGGCCTGATCCACATCAGCCAGATTTCCCGCGAGCGGGTTGGCAAGCCCTCCGACGTGCTGTCGGTTGGCCAGCAGGTTGAGGTCAAGATTACCGAGCTTGATTTCGAGCGCCGCAGAATCAGCCTTTCGATCAAGGCACTGCTCGAGGAGCAGTCTGATTCGGAATCCGAGGCTGTCGAGGCTTCCGCCGACGAGACCTGAGCAAGCTCTTTTTCATGAATTTGGTGCGCCATGCGTGTTTTCACGCATGGCGCTTTTTCTCGGCCGAAGCGCGGGCTGAGAATAGATTGAAAAATTTTGCGTAATCTATTGCTAAAGATGCAATAAATATGCCAACTGCTTACACTATTGCATTGAGAATGGACAAAAGAAGCTTTTGGAAGGAAAAAAGGAAATCGACGCCGTCGGCGTTGTCATTCGCCCTTCTGCTTTTGATCCACTTTCGAGCAACATAAAAAATTGGCGGCCTCTGCCGCAAAAAGAAATGGAGAATAAGTCATGAAAAAGATTCTTGCTGCTGCCCTTGCCGCTCTGTCGGTTTTTGCCTTTGCTGCCTGCGGGGCAAAAAGCAACGCCCCCGTTCCCGGTACCCTCAAGGAAGGGGAGACCGTCCAGTCGCTGCTCGAAGGGGTGGACAAGAAGTTCGCTGAAAAGTATGGCGCGGACTATCAGGCCGTCGCGATGGGCATGCCGGTTGACGACGCCTATCTTTCGGATTTTCTTTCGCTTGATACCAGCGCCTACGATGAGTACGCCGGTAATGTTTCGATGTCGATGACCAACTCCGACGCCTTCTTTGTCGTCAAGGCCAAGGAAGGAAAGGTCGAGGCGGTGCAGCAGGCACTGGAGAAGCGTCTCTCCGATCTCAAGGCTCAGTATGAGTTTTACCCGGTGAGCGGCTCCTACGACCGCGCGATGGCCGGTGAGGTATACACCAAGGGCAACTATGTCTTTTTGATCGTTGTCGGCATCCTTGATGATGTTGATGCGGAGACCCCGGATTTCTCGGATGACGTCAAGATGACCAAAGAGGCGATCGATCAATTCTTTAACGCATAATTAATCCTTGCCGTTTCCCGCTTTTTATGGTACCGTATTAGTCGGATTTGTGCTCCGGCATGTCTGAGAAGGCCTCCGCAGCCGTAGCTCTGCGGGGGCCTTTTTCTGAAATTTCTTACGGGAGGCCGACATGGTTTTTTCGAGTGTTCTGTTTCTTTTTTACTTTATGCCTATGGCATTTTTGCTGTACTATCTGACCCCGCGCCGCGCGAAGAATGGGGTTCTGCTTTTTCTCAGCCTGATCTTCTACGCATGGGGAGAAGTGCGTTATCTCCCGATCATGTTCGCTTCGATCATCGTCGATTTTGTGGCGTCGAATCAAATCGAGCGCAGCGGCCTGCGTCAAGGGAAGCGCCGGTTCTGGCTGCTCATATCGGTGGCCTTTAATCTTGGAATGCTCGGCTTTTTCAAATACGCCGGATTTTTCATCTCGAATATAAACGCCCTGACCGGTCTTTCAATTCCGGTGCTTTCGCTGACGCTTCCGCTTGGCATCAGCTTTTACACCTTTCAGACGATGTCCTATACCATCGATGTCTACCGGGGCAATGTCCGTCCCGAGCATAATCTCATCGATTTCGGTGCGTTCGTCGTGCTGTTTCCGCAGCTTATCGCCGGGCCGATCGTCCGATATACCGACATTCAGCGTGAGCTGCAAGAGCGCAGAATGGATGTTGGCCAGATTTCAAACGGGGTGCGGACCTTCATCCTCGGCCTTGCCAGCAAGGTGCTGATTGCCAATAACGTCGGCGCGCTCTGGACCGAGATTGAGCAGCTCGGCTTTTCCGGGCTTTCGACCGCGCAGGCGTGGCTGGCAATCCTTGCGTTCACGCTGCAGATCTACTTTGATTTCTCGGGCTATTCGCTGATGGCGATCGGGCTTGGCCGGATGCTCGGCTTCGAGTTTCCGAAAAACTTCGATTTCCCCTATATTTCAAAAAGCATGACCGAGTTCTGGCGCAGGTGGCACATGACGTTGGGCAGCTGGTTTCGGGAGTATCTCTATATTCCGCTGGGCGGCAACCGCAAGGGCCCCGTCCGCACCGTTGGGAACCTCTTTCTCGTCTGGGCCGCCACCGGCCTCTGGCATGGCGCTTCCTGGAATTTCGTGCTGTGGGGACTTTTCTTCTTTGTACTGCTGATGATTGAAAAGGGCTTCTTCAAGCGCTTTCTGGACAACCATCCAATCTGGGCGCGACTCTATATGATTCCGCTGCTGATGGTGAGCTGGGCAATCTTTGCCATCACCGATTTTTCGCAGATGGGGATCTTTTTCAGCAGGCTGATTGGCGGGTACGGCGGTACCGACTGGATCTATTCCCTGCGCAACTATGGGATTACCTTCGCGCTGGGCATCTTTTTCTCGACCCCGGCGCTGCGCGGAGTTCTTGCCCGAATCGACCGGAGTCGGCTTGCCTCGGTCGTGGTCTACGGCTTTCTTACGGTGATCTCGGTTGCCTATCTGGTTGACGCCACCTATAATCCATT
>CAZVAV010000114.1:0-6295 GCA_964625135.1 uncultured Oscillospiraceae bacterium
GGTCGTTATTCGGCTCGATCTCGCCGATCGCAAGCGTTGAGACGGCGACATCGGCGGTATCGTTATCGGCAAAAAGCGCCTCCAGCCCCTTTCCGAGGCCGCGCTTCGGCTTTGGCATAGCTTTTTTCCTCCTTTGTGATCAGCTCAGGCCACCCTACCGGCGGCTCTTGATCAGCTCGTCGGCCAGCTCGAGATAGCAGGCCGCCCCGCGCGAGACGCGGTCGTAATAGAGCACCGGCATCCCAAAGCCCGGCGCCTCGGAAAGGCGGACGTTGCGGGGGATGACGGTGGAAAACACCTTTTTCGGAAAGAACTTTTTCACCTCGTCCACCACCTGGCTGGTGAGGTTTAAGCGTCCGTCGTACATGGTGAGCAGCACCCCCTCGACGTCGATTCGGGGATTATAAAGCCGCTTGACCTGCCGAACGGTGGCCATCAGCTGAGAAAGCCCCTCCAGCGCGTAATATTCGCACTGAACCGGAATCAGAATGCTGTCCGACACGGCGAGGGCATTGAGGGTAATCAGTCCCAGCGACGGCGGGCAGTCGATCAGGATGTAATCGTACCGCTCCTTGACCGGCAGCAGCCCGGAGCGCAGCCGAAACACCCGCTCGGGCAGGTCGACCAGCTCGATCTCGGCGGCGGCAAGATCGATTCCGGCGGGCAGCAGCTCGACGTTTTGGAACTGGGTGGAAATTCTGCACTGCTCGGCCTTCTCTCCACCGACCAGCATGTGGTAGGTTGAATGCGCAAGACCCCGCTTGTTGACGCCAAGCCCGCTGGTTGAATTCCCCTGCGGGTCGGTATCGACCAGCAGAACCTTCTTCCCCTTGTCACCGAGCGAGGCGGCAAGATTGACCGCCGTGGTCGTTTTGCCCACGCCGCCCTTTTGATTGGTAATTGCGATCACACGGCCCAAATTGGTCCCTCCCAGAGATTTTGTGCTTTAACCCATTGCGGTAATCAACCCTTTGTTACCCGAAACAGGCTGTACGACAAAATTATAGCATAAATCTTTCATTTGCACCACCGATTCGACGGTATTTTCGCAAGGACATCCGCCATTTGGAAGTATTTTCCTTCTTCTTGACAGACGCCCCCTCAACGGGTATGATAATTAAGAAAATCCAGCGGCAAAAGGGGTTGCCACCCGATTTTGTTTCGCTGCCGAAGGCCCAAAACCGCGAGACCGCCGTGCAAGCTGCGCGGCGGTCTCTTTCAGGAGTTGTCTATGGAACGTTATCAGGAAATTGAACGCAGCCTGCACAAAAAATTCAGCAAAACCATCTGGAACCGCTTTGTCGGCTCGATCAAGCAGTACGAGCTGCTCTCCCCCGGCGACCGGGTGGCGGTCTGCATCTCAGGCGGCAAGGACTCGATGCTGCTCGCCAAATGCATGCAGCAGCTCCAGCGGGTCAGCGATTTCCCGTTTGAGCTGCGCTTTCTCGTCATGGACCCCGGCTACCTGCCCGAGAACCGCGCGCTGATCGAGGAGAACGCCACCCTCCTCCAAATTCCGGTCGAAATCTTTGAGACGCGCATCTTCGACGTGGTCTACAAGGTCAACAACAACCCCTGCTACCTCTGCGCGCGGATGCGCAGGGGCTGGCTTTATACCGAGGCGCAGAAGCGCGGCTGCAACAAGATCGCGCTGGGGCACCACTTTGACGACGCGATTGAGACGGTGGTCATGAGCATGTTTTACGGCTCGCAGATCCGCACGATGATGCCCAAGGTCAAAAGCGCCAACTATCCCGGCATGGAGCTGATTCGCCCGCTCTACCTCGTGCGGGAGCGCGACGTGCTGCGCTGGAAGGACTACAACAGCCTGCGGTTTTTGCAGTGCGCCTGCCGCTTCACCGAGCATGCCGCGTCGGACGAGCATCTCTCGAAGCGAGCCGAGGTCAAGTCGCTGATCGCCGCGCTCGAAAAGGGGAACCCGCAGGTCGGGATCAACATCTTTCGCAGCATCCACAACGTCAAGCTTGAAACAATCATCGGCTACAGCACCCTCGACGGGGCGCACCACAGCTTTCTCGAGCATTACGAGGAGACCGGCGCAGCAACGCCCGACGCCGACGAGTAGCAAACGCCCCTTCTACCGCAGCCCAAACCAAAGCAGAACAACGACGCCGAGCGCGATTCGATACCAGCCGAACACCTTGAAGTCGTGCTTTTTGATATAGCTCATCAAAAATTTGATCACCAGCACCGACACCGCGAACGCGACCGCCATCCCGATTCCCAGAACGAGCAGCTCGGCCGCGGAAAAGGCGAAGCCGAACTTCAAAATTTTGAGCGCACTGAGCCCGAACATGACCGGGACGGCGAGGAAAAAGGTGAATTCCGCCGCCACGACCCGCGAAACGCCGATCAGCAGCGCGCCGATGATGGTCGCCCCCGAGCGCGACGTGCCGGGGATGATGGAAAGCACCTGAAACAGTCCGATGGCCAGCGCGGTTTGAAAGGTGATGTCGGAAAGCGTCTTGACGCGGGGGGTGCGCTGCTTGTTCCAGCCTTCGACGACAAGAAACGCGATTCCGTAAACGATCAGCGCCGCCGCGATCACGCCGGGCGTGTGCAGGTGCGCCTCGATCACATCGTCAAAAAGCAGCGTCACAACAGCGCCGGGAATGCAGGCAACGACGACCTTGCACCACAGCAAAACCGTTTCCTTCTTCCAAAACGGCCGCCACGGGTTGCGCCGCTGAAAGGGCAGCATCTTGTTCCAGAACAGCAGCACCACCGCCAGAATCGCGCCGAGCTGGATGACGACGAAAAACATCTCCTTGAACGCGGCGCTCATGTTCAGGCGAATCAGCTCGTCGACCAAAAGCATATGGCCAGTGCTGCTGATGGGGAGCCATTCGGTGATTCCCTCGACAATGCCGAGGAAAACCGCCTTGAGAATTTCCAAAAAATCAACTGTCATGCTGTCATCTCCTTCTGTGCTCCGCTTTGCGGCGGCACAGCGACGAAAACGGCACAGGATTTAATCCTGTGCCGTTTTCAAATTCCTTACGCTCCAATTCGGGACAAGCCTTTTTGAGAACGGTTATTTGGCATATTCAATCGCGCGGGTTTCGCGCACGACATGCACCTTGATCTGTCCGGGATAGTCGAGCTCGTTCTCGATCTTCTTGACGATCTCGCGGGCAATGATGACCATTCCGTCGTCGTCGATGATGTCGGGCTTGAGCATCACCCGCACCTCGCGTCCGGCCTGAACGGCAAAGCACCGCTCCACGCCGTTAAACGAGGTGGCGATCTCCTCCAGCTTTTCAAGGCGCTTGACGTAATTCTCAAGGTTCTCTCTGCGCGCGCCGGGGCGTGCCGCCGAAATGGCGTCGGCCGCCTGCACGATGCAGGCGATGACGGTGCGGGGCTCCACATCGTTGTGATGCGCTTCGATGGCGTGAATCACATCGGGGGATTCCTTATACTTCTTCGCCAGATCAACGCCGATGGCAACGTGCGAGCCCTCGATCTCGTGGGTCATCGACTTGCCGATGTCATGCAGCAGGCCGGCACGACGCGCGAGTGTCGCGTCCGCGCCGATCTCGGAGGCGATCATGCCGGAGAGGTATGCCACCTCGGTCGAGTGAATCAGCACATTCTGGCCGTAGCTGGTGCGGTAGCGCATCCGGCCAAGCAGGCGAACCAGCTCGGGATGAACCGACCCGACCGCCGTTTCCAGAACGACCCGCTCGCCGTCCTGCTTGATCTTGGCGTCGACCTCGCGCTGTGCCTTGTCGACCATCTCCTCGATGCGGGCGGGATGGATGCGCCCGTCGTTAATCAGGCGCTCGAGCGCGATGCGGGCCACCTCGCGGCGAACCGGATCGTGGCTCGAAAGGGTGATGGCCTCGGGGGTGTCGTCGATGATCAGGTCAACCCCGGTCAGCGTCTCAAGGGCGCGGATGTTGCGGCCCTCGCGGCCGATGATCCGTCCCTTCATTTCATCGTTGGGCAGCGGCACAACCGACACGGTCGTCTCGGCGACCTGATCGGCGGCGCAGCGCTGGATGGCCAGCGAAATGATGTTGCGGGCCTTCAGGTCGGCCTCCTCCTTGAGGCGGCTCTCCATCTGGGTAATCCGCAGCGCCTTCTCGTGGCTGAGCTCCTCCTCGAGATTTCTCATCAGGTATTCCTTGGCCTGATCCGAGGTGAAGCCGGAGATCTTTTCCAGCAGATCAAACTGGCTTTTTTTGACCGTCTCGGCCTCCGCCAGCTTCTGCTCGGCGTCGGTCAGCTTCTTCCCGAGCGCCTCCTCCTTTTTGTCGAGATTGTCGATCTTCTTATCGACCGTCTCTTCCTTGTGCTGAACCCTGCGCTCGAGGCGTGTGATCTCGGTGCGCCGCTCCTTCATTTCGCGCTCGGCCTCGCTCTTGAGCTTGAAAATTTCGTCCTTCGCCTCTACGAGGGCTTCCTTTTTCTTCACCTCGGCCGACTTGATGGCTTCGCTTACGATTCGTTTTGCCTCGGTTTCGGCAGTTCCAAGTTCCTTTTCTGCTATTTGCTTTCTATAATGAACGCCTAGGGGAAAGGCAATTACAACACCGATGACTAATGCAACGAAACCGCATACAATGTAGCTTCCCATGAATGATTGTTCCTCCTTTCTTCGATAATTTCAAAATTCATGGTGATCGTCTGTTTTTTGCACACATCTTGTACATGCAGACAAAAATATTTTACATTTATAAGAGGAATCTGTCAAGAAGATTTGCAGGGTTGACAAGCCCGTTGTAAAAGTGCTATCATCCCCTTAAACAGCTTCATCCAACAATGCGTTGAAGGGGAAATCGGCATTGCCCTGCCCTCAGAGAGAGCCGTCACGGGCTGAAAATGGCTTGACAGCGCCATGCAATCGATTACCGCCCCCGAGCGCGGGGTAACGAGAGAAGGCTTTTCTCTCCCGAACCCGCCGCCCCGGCAGCGTTATCGGCCGAACGAGCGGTATTTTATGGAAGTCCACAAGATACAATGCGGGTGGAACCGTGGAGCGATTTTTTATGCTTCACCCCGTTTTGGGGTGGGGCTTTTTGTTTTTTAAACTATTATGAAAAGGAGACGGATCACATGATTCAGGTAACACTCAAGGGCGGCGTCGTCCGCGAATATGAGCCCGGCACAACGGTCGGGCAGGTTGCCGCCTCGCTCGGGGCGGGATTATCGAAGGCCGCCTGCGCCGGACGGGTCAACGGAGAGGTACGCGATCTGCGTTACCCGCTGGCTGAAAGCTGCACGCTCGAAATCCTCACCTTTGAGGATCAGGACGGCAAGCGTGCCTTCTGGCACACCACCTCGCACGTTCTCGCACAGGCGGTGCGCCACCTCTTCCCCAACGCCAAGTTCGCCATCGGCCCGGCGATCGACAACGGCTTCTACTACGACTTTGACGTCGAGACCCCGTTTACCACCGACGATCTCGCAAAGATCGAGGTCGAGATGGCAAAGCTTGTCAAGGAAAACCAGCCGCTCGAGAGCTTTGTCCTTGATCCCGCCGAGGCGCTGGAGCTGATGAAGGACGAGCCCTACAAGGTCGAGCTGATTCAGGAGCATTCGGGCAAGGGCGAGAAAATCAGCTTCTATCGGCAGGGCGACTTTGTCGATCTCTGCGCCGGGCCGCACCTGATGACCACCGGCGGCATCAAGGCGGTCAAGCTGACCTCCTGCACCGGCGCCTACTGGCGCGGCAGCGAGAAGAACAAGATGCTCTCGCGCATCTACGGCATCTCGTTCCCGAAAAAGTCCGAGCTTGAGGAGTATCTGACCCGCATCGAGGAGGCCAAGCGCCGCGACCACCGCAAGCTGGGAAAAGAGCTCGGCCTCTTTACCATCATGGACGAGGGTCCCGGCTTCCCGTTCTTCCTGCCCAACGGCATGGTGCTCAAGAACACCCTGCTTGAGTATTGGCGGGAAATCCACCATCGTTACGGCTATGTCGAAATTACCACCCCGATCATGCTCAACCGCGGCCTCTGGGAGCGGTCGGGTCACTGGGATCACTATAAGAACAATATGTACACGACGGTCATCGACGAGACCGATTTTGCGATCAAGCCGATGAACTGCCCGGGCGGGATGCTGGTCTACAAGACCGAGATGCACTCCTACCGCGACCTGCCGCTGCGGGTGGCCGAGCTGGGGCTGGTGCACCGCCACGAGCTTTCGGGCGCGCTGCACGGACTGTTCCGCGTGCGCTGCTTCACGCAGGACGACGCACACATCTTCATGACCTTTGAGCAGATCAAGGACGAGATCAAGGGGGTCATGGATCTCGTCCTTGATC
>CAZVAV010000115.1:0-6293 GCA_964625135.1 uncultured Oscillospiraceae bacterium
GGCACGGCAGGGGAAATGCTGTTGTTGTCCGTAATGCTCTCGACCACAATACTCACCATATCCTCGCCGGTGAGGGACACCACCACCGAAAACGGCTCCCCCTCCGTCAGGGTAACGGGGCGGTCAAGCTCGATGGTGTGGTAGCCCGCGAGGTCAATCCGCTCGGTCTGCCCGTTCCCAAGACGGGGCGTACCGGATTCCGGGTCGGTTGGGGAGCCGCCGGTATAAACCTGAATGTCGGCGGTGAGCGCATGATTCAGCGTATAGAAGGAAACCGCGTCGAGCCGCTGCCTTCCCGTGGCGGTAAAGCGGTTGGCCATATCGGCTCTTTCCGGGGCACTAAACGTCGCGGTGTGACCCACGCCATCATACTGGTAGCTGTGATCATACCGTTTTGGCTCAAGCCGGTAGCAGAAAAAATCCCGTAGGGTGTGATCGTAGTAGGAAATATAAATATACTCCAGGTACGAACCCCAGGAATTACGAATCAGCCACCCGCCGTCCCCCTCAGGATGGTTGCCCTCCTCCGAGACAAACGCCTCAGCGGGGATGGCGTCGTCCCAGCCGATCAGCAGGACGTCATGGTTGATGCTGTTGAGCTCGCTGTAGTAGGTATGGGCGCTGTCCTGATAGGGCTGGATGTACCTTTCATTGACGTAAAATGCCACGACCGGGGCAAAGCCATCGAGCAGCGTTTGCTTGACAACCGAGGGATCAGGCTCGCCGTCCTGTCCGACCGACGGAAGATAGGTCGTCTCCCGCAGCCGGTAGGCGGTGTCAAAGCGGTATTTCTCATCAACCGCGCCGTATTCGTCCCAATATTCGGTGAGGAGTGCGCCATACGGATTCTCCTCATAGGAAAACAGCTCGATCGGGGGATAAGGCACATCCGTCTCGTAGGCAAACCCGTTTTGACGGGTCAACATCGCCGCCGCCTTCCAGCCGTTGCCACCGGCCTGAAACGGAGCCTGCTCCTCGTAAACGTCACTAAAACCGAGGGGGACCAAAAAGCGGTCGCCCTCGGTGCCATCCTCCGGGGCGTTGGGGTTTTTCTTTCCGTCATAGGTAAACCAGGCCAGCTGCCGCGACGAAAAGCCGTCCTCCAGCCGAGGGTCATCCACAACCCAGCCGCTGTCCTCATAGAGCGAGGCCTCCGCCGACCGCGCGGCGGAAACCGCCCAGCAGCTGCCCCACAGACCCTGATCAACCTCGCGGTCGGGCACGCCGCCGGCTTCGACGAGGTTGAAGCGCTCGGGCATGGCGGTGCGCCGCTTGAGCGTGGCGGCGGGGTTGACCTTTAGATACTCGGTGTCAAACGGCGGCGGAGTATAACCGTAATTTTGCCGGGCAAGCCACCGGGAACGGGCGCTGTCGAGCGCGGGGGCTTTCGGCGGGGATGCCGTCTGCGCGGCGAAGGCCGTCTGTAGGGGGGCGGCCAGCAGCGCGGCGGCCAGCAGCAGCGCCGCCGCGCGGGAGGGTCTAAAATGCTTCATCGTGATGGCTCCTTTGTCCTGTTTTATTAAAGGCTATGTCCCCACTCGCGAGGACGCTCGGGGATGGCAAATTAAAACTGTCTGCGACAGTTTTAATCATAGCATGTTCCAAGCCGCCCCGCAAGGATGCTCCCCTTGCAAAAACACCAAAAATAGCGCATAATAGCAATTGGAATCTTCCCTGCCGACAGGCGGGGAAACGACCTGACGCCGAGGGGGGGAGCCTACGATGCAAAAGAAAATTCAACGCCGCTTTCTGGCCGGCTTCGGCGCGATCCTGCTTGACAAGCCGTTTCTGAAAAAATCTGGCCTCTCGAAAAAAATGCTGCAGCCACTGCTTCGGGACGAGGGCCTTCTGGCTTCGATCGACCGGCTGTTCCCCATCCGTGCGCGGGTATCCTGCGCCGCGGTGCTCGACTGCTGCCGCGAGCCCCTCGCCATCCTTTCCCCCGAGCCGCGGGAGGGCTGGCTTCTCTTTACCTATCGCTATGCCGTCAATCTGCTGTTCCCCGCCGCCGAATTTGCGCCACGGGCGGCTGACCACGGGGAGGGGGCGCTGTTTTTCCTCGCCGTGCTGCAAGCGGTTTTTGATCTGGAGCGGGAGATCCTCCCCTTCGACCCGCTGATGGATCTCGCCTTTGCCTCAACCGAGCAAGCCGCCCAGAGCGACCGCCGGGAGGAGTACGCCCGTTTTCTGGCCTGCTTTCGCTCCGAGTTCGTCTATGAGCTGATGCGCCTTGGCCGGGAGGTCACCCCCTTTCATACCCTTGAGCATGTCGCGGGGGTGCATTACGTCGCGATGACCGTCGCGAAGGGGCTCGCCGCAGTCGGCGCACCGATCGATCTGGCGCTTGTTTCGGGCGCGGCGGCGGCGCATGACATCGGAAAATTCGGCTGCAAGCCAAACGAGCGGGTGCCCTATCTCCACTACTACTACACCGACCGCTGGTGTACGTCGCAGGGGCTGCCGGGCATCGGGCACATCGGGGCGAACCACTCCACCTGGGATCTTGAGCTTGAGAATCTTTCGGCGGAATCGCTGGTGTTGATCTACGCCGATTTCAGGGTCAAGCAGAGCCGCGCCGGAGACGGGCAGGAGATCACCCGCATTTATCCGCTCGACGAGTCCTTCGAGGTGATTTTGGAAAAGCTGGATCACGTCGACGACGCAAAGCGACGACGCTATCGCTTTGTTTATGCCAAGCTGCACGACTTTGAGGATTATATGCGCGGCCTTGGGGTGGATGTGGGGTTGACCGGGCAGCCGCAGCCCCATCCAGAGCGGCGCAATGTCGCGCTGATGGAGCCCGAGCGGGTGGTCGACGCCATGACGATGACCGCCGTCGAGCACAACATTGAGATCATGCACCGGCTGGGGCACGAGCGGCGGTTCGGAAATATCCTCGAAGCCGCCCGCAGCGAAAAAAACTGGAAAAAGACCCGCGCCTATCTCAACATCTTTGAGGAGTACTTCGCCTATATCAGCCCGACCCAGAAGGTGCAGACCCTTTCCTTTTTGTACGAGCTGCTGATGCACCGCGAGGGGGACATCCGCCGTCAGGCCGCGGATTTGATCGGCAATATCATCGCCCGCTTTGATAACAGCTACCGCAAGGAGCTGCCGACCGGTGTCGCGCCCGCCTTAAGTGAGCAGACGCCCTTTTCCCTCTGGGTGCAGTACCTTGACATGATTGTTTCCCCCGACCACAAGCTCACCGCCCAGCAGAAGAGCTTTATCGGCTATACGCTGAAAATCGTCGTCTCGTCGGTGCTCGATTATTGCAGCCGCGCCGACGCCCGGCGGTATCTCGAGGCATTTTTACGCTACTACGATTGTCCCGAGCTGCCCGATGAGGGAGCTGCCTTCGCGCTGCTCGACGCCATGCTCTATCTGCCGCTTCAAAGCTGTACCCCCGGCGAGCTTGACCGGCTCTATTTCTTCGCGTCGTATTTTTTGGCTCGGGAAATCCATCTGGCGGCCGCCGCGCTGCGCTACCTCAAGCGGATCACCGCCGAGCTTGCGCCCACCGCTCCCTGCTGCCAGCAGGCGGCGGCGCTGCTGCCGGGCTATGATAACCGGGGAAACATCACGCTGCTCTTTTTGCAGTGCAAAATTCTGCAAAACCTCCGGCTCGACGCTTCGGCCTTTGAGCGAACCCTCTATGAGCAGGATGTGGTCAGCGACATCTTTCTTGACAACCTCAAGACCGCCACCCCGTGGATGCTCAAGGCGGTCAACATCGAGCTGCTGGTCGATCAGGTGGAGCATGGAATCCACGACCGGATTCTGCATATCTCGGCGCACCTCTCGAACCTGATCAAGGTCAGCGAGCGGGTGGTGGTTCGCCACGCGGCGGGCGCGGCTCTGTTAAAGGTTGCGCCGCTGCTGGCGCTTGACCAGCGAAATGAAATTGCCGTCGAGCTGACCAAGGGGCTGGAGGTCGGCGAATATGAGTTCTCGAAATATATTCCCGAGTATCTGGGCGAATTTGCGCTGTTGCTCCACCCGAAGGAGCTTGACGAGCTGCTCGAGCGGCTGCGCGACCTGCTTGGAAGCGCCAACGACCGGATTGTTTCGGTTGCGCTGTATACCGTTGGCGTGCTGCTCGAGTGCTATCCCAACTACCCCCGGCGCTTTCTTGAGGCGAACGACGCCTTTGAGCGCCGCCGCCGCCGGATGCTTGGGATGCTGCTCGACGGTCTGGCCAACTACCGCCCCGAGGTGCGGCAGGAGGCGCTGGCGGTCATCGGCAAGGTGATCTTCGGCTCCCATCGGCTCTCCCACGAGGAAAAGACCCGCCTGTTCACCCTTTGCTGCAAAAAGCTGCTCTTCTTGATCGAGGAAAACCGGGAGGGTCAGCTCACCTTTTTCTACCGGGCGGCGGCGCTTTCGCACATCTACCGCTTCATTTCGCTGCACCGGATCGACCACGGGCGCTTCACGTTTGAGCACCGCGACAAAATCGCCTTTTTCCCCGGCACCTTTGACCCGTTCACCCTCTCGCACAAGGGGATTGTCCGAGCCATCCGCGATCTGGGCTTTGAGGTGTTTCTGGCGGTCGACGAATTTTCGTGGTCGAAGAAAACCCAGCCCCACCTGATCCGGCGGCGGATTGTCAGCATGTCGGTTGCCGACGAGTTTCACGTCCACCTCTTCCCGGACGATATCCCGGTCAACATCGCGAATCCCGCCGACCTGCGGCGGCTTAGCGCGGTGTTTGAGGGGCACGAGCTTTATGTGGCGGTGGGCAGCGACGTCATCAAAAACGCCTCCTCCTATCGCGGAGAGCCGAGCGAGGGGTCGATTCATTCGATGAACCACATCGTCTTTCGCCGAGCCAGCGGGCTAGAAGGGGAGCCAACCGCCGGGGAGAGCGATTATTCGGGCATCCGCGGCAAGGTGATCGAGCTACAGCTCCCCACCCATCTCGAGGAGATCAGCTCGACCCGAATCCGGGAGAACATCGACCTCAACCGGGATATCTCGGCGCTCATCGACCCGGTGGTGCAGGAGTTTATCTATCATAACGGCCTTTATCTGCGCGAGCCCCAGTATAAGCCGACGCTCCGCCCGCAGGATATCCGCTTCGACACCGTAATAGCGCCCGATCAGGCGCTGTGCGAGGAGCTGGGAAAGCGCTTTCTCACTGAGCGCGGGGAGGAGCCGGTCTGCCTGCCCCCCTCCCCCGACGCGCTGCTGGTCATGCGGGATACCGCCCGCAAGCGTCCACTGGGCTTTGTCCGCTACCGGATCATCTCCTCCGGCGAGCTGTTCGCGGTGCTCGGCAGCGCCGCCCTCGCAGAGGAGGTGCGGCAGAGGTCGACGGGTCAGCTCCTGCTCATCGAGGGAATTTATACCCGCCGGTCGGAAAAAGGCTACGATTTTCAGCAGCTGCTGCTCACCGAGGTGCTGCCGCCGCCCTCGCGCAGGGGTGCGGCTACTGCATCTGCTTTGCCGAGAGCGGGGTTCCGGTCGACGCTCTTTCCCCGGCCGCCGTCGCAACGCTCGAGCGTCAGGGCTTTACGAGAGCCGCGAACGCGCGGGAGGGCCGTCCGCTCTTTGTCGCCGACATGCGCGCGCCGCTGGTGCTGATTCAAAACCTCGAAACGACCATCAAGGAGCCGTTTTCCTCCGACGACGAGGTGCTCGCCGCCATCCGCAACGCCCACAGAAGGCTACAGCAGGCCGCGACACAGCTTTTCCCGGGAAATCTGGTGCTGTCTCTCAGCGCCCAGATCATCCATCACCGGCTGGTCGAGCGGATCACCGCCCTCAACGAGGTGCCAAACTCCCCCACCAAACCGCGTCGGCTCGGCAAGCTGATGTGCGTGCCGTTCGGCAAGATGCTGCGCGGCAAGGCGGTGCCGAACACCGTGACCAAGACGCTGCATACCGATAAGGTTTACACCCCCGAGCTTCGGGGGCACACGATCGAGGCCTTTCCCTATTACACCTCGCTTCCCAGCCAGATCGCGACCATCAAGTCCTTTGACCGCCCGGCGATTCTGGTCGACGATCTGGTGCATGGGGGCGACCGCATCCGGGCGCTTCACCCGATGTTTGTGCAGGCGCAGGTCGAAATCCGCACCGTGCTGGTCGGCCTGCTTTCGGGTCGGGGGCGCGATTTGATGAGCGTGTACGGCCTGCCGATCGAGAGCATCTACGATCTGCCAAACCTGCGCTACTGGTTTGTCGAATCCACCCTGTACCCGTTTATCGGCGGCGACACCGTCCTGCGGGAGCGCCAGCCGGTGGCGGGACTGCCGCCCGGCATCAACATGATCTACCCCTATGCCGCG
>CAZVAV010000116.1:0-6240 GCA_964625135.1 uncultured Oscillospiraceae bacterium
CGCCTTGGGCGACGCGGTGGCTCCGCTCCCCGTACACCGGCAGCTCCGGGAGCGCGTGGTACGTCTACACCGGTGGCGACTGCGTCAACGACTACTGCTCCGGCTCCTATGGTGTTCGCCCCGCTTTGAACTTTGACTCTTACCTCTTGGTCTCTCTGAGCTGCGATGAAGAGAAAAAAGACGATGATTGGTCGAAAAAAGAGGCCGCATGGGACGCCTACATCGCCTACCTGAACGATTGGGCCGACGACCACTCTGATACCAACAGCTACGGTCAGACCCCGGCGAGCTTCGACGAATGGATGGAGAGCGAGTATGACCCCGATGAGGAACAGTGAGGGGTACTTCGACCCCACCGCCGGGATTGCCATGCAGAATATAGAGAGGAGCGAAAAGATGATGAACGACATCCGCAGAGGTGACATCTTCTACATCGAAAAGTACAACACGGTCGGCTCGGAGCAGCAAGCGGGGCGGCCCGCGCTGGTGGTCTCCAACGATATGAACAACGAATATTCCGAGACCGTCGAAATCGTTTATCTGACCACGCAGCCGAAGACCGACCTCCCCACCCACGTCACAATCAGGAGCACGTCCCGGCAGTCGACGGCGCTGTGCGAGCAGATTACGACCGTGAGTAAGATGAAGGTTGGAAGCTTCATGTGCTCCGTAAGCGCCGAGGAAATGGCCCTCGTGGACATTGCCCTACTCACATCCCTTTGTCTTGACATGGGGCGCAGCGGAGCTCCTGCGGCCTCTCACGAAGCCCCGGAGCCCACTCCCACCAAAGAGCCTGAACCTTGTCTGGACGCCGGGCATATCGTCCCGGTGCAGGATGTCAGCCACGTTGTTGATCTGGAGCGTGAGAATGTGAAGCTCTCCGCACAGCTTGAGCTCTACAAGGGCCTGTACGCCGAGATGTGTGAGAGAGCTATGGGCCGGGCCGTCGGCGCATGAGGAGGGGGCCGCAATGAAAAATTATCCCATCGCGGAGATCAGCAGGGAAGATTACATCTCCCTGCTGGCCTCCGAGGAGCTGAAGAGACCCTTTGGTTTCAAGTACACGCCGGTCGGCCGGTTCTACCTGCGGGACGGCGAGAAATACGTCGGTGTTGACAACAGCACCGGCCACGCTTGGGTCGAGGAGTTTGACCGGCTTGATGACTGCAAGCGGTGGCTGCTCGGCGATAGCCTTGAGGAGCTGCGGAAGGAGGAGATCTAATGGGCTTCAAGAAAACCGTCATCTACGGCGCAAAGTGCGATAAGTGCGGGAAGGAGCTTCTTTTCCGAATTGAGAACGCTGGCCCGTATGATAACCCGACGAAGAACAGCACCAAGAGCCTTTTTAATCGGGAAGGATGGAAAATCAGCAAGCATATGTACCGCTGCGACCGCTGCGCCGAAGAAAAGGGTGGCAAAGATGAGTGAGCTTCCCGAGAAGATCGTCCGCTTTGATATGCTCCGGGTGGAATACGGGACGAGAAAGCTGTGCCAATGCTACAATCCCAGCTATGTCATTGACTATGACAACCGCTTGGTTCGGTGTTCCGGGTGTAACGCCATCGTGGAGCCGTTTGAGGCGCTTTACACTCTGGCGAAACAGTATGCCCGAATTGAGCGCGTGTTGGATGAGCAGTTGGAGCAGCGCCGACAGATTGTGGATTACCGCCCGCGCAGGGTAGTCCTGAAAGAGCTTGAGAAGAGATTTGTCAGCTCGGAGCACCACAGCCTTGAACCTACCTGCCCGCGCTGCGGTCGCGGGTTCGAGCTGAAGGAGCTGCTTGAGGTTAGCTGGGTGAACGCCGCCTTTGCAAAGAAAATGGAAGGAGAAACTGAATGAAAGCATCTGACATCATCGAGGACGCCCAACAGTCGAGAGGCATCCTCCAGAAGGAGCTTGCGGAGCGCATCGGCCAGCAGCCGAAGACCCTCAGCAAGAAGCTGTCCGCGAACAGAATGTCCGCGCAGGAGCTCGTGGACTACATCACGGAGCTCGGCTATGAAATCTCCCTTGTTGACCACGATGGGAATGACCGGCTCACCATCCGGCGGCGTGGAACAGGGCCTCATGTGAGGAAGATGGTCGATGGAGTCTACTATGACACCAATAAGGCGGACGCTCTGTGCAGCACCGATGTTTCCAACGGGTGGTTCATGGAGTTGTACCGAGACAGGGAGGGCCGGTTTTTCGTCGTCCACTATTCCTTCTGGACGAAAATTGACTCGTTCATCAGCCCTTGCCCCGTGGAGGAGGCGAAGAAGATGTTCTGCGCCAACACCGAGGACACCGGCACCAACGTGTCGGCGTACTTTCCCGAACAGTAGACTTCTGTAAAAATCTTACGAAATCGCAATATTTCCTATTGACTTCCCCGGTCGGTAAGTTACGATAAAGTTACAGAACGACAAATAAATTACCGAACCGAAAGGAGTAAACGATATGAGCAGCAAGTATGACAGCATCACCACCGCAGCCGACCTCGTCAAGGAGGTAATGGCACACGGACTCAGTACCGCACAGGATGACCGAAACAGAGCTGCCGACATCTTCGGAAACTCTCCCATCGAAGAGCTCGACCGGCTGGCAAACGACATTGGCCGGAACAACGAAAACGGCGAACCTGACCCGAAGGGGAGCTTTAGCAGCAGCCGCAAGGCCACCCAGAGCACCTTCTACATGATCGCTTCCTCCATCTGGAATTGGGAAGATGTCACCCGGTTCTGGAACCTCCACACCAACCCAGAACGCGAGGAACTGGTAAAGCTCCGAAAAGAGGAAAAGGAGCTGAAAGCTGAGGTGCAGAAGCTCAAAGGGCAGATTGAAGAAGAGCACACAAGCTGTCTGGAATACAGATCGCTGGCGGCGAGGTTCAAAGACGAGAGAAACAAGCTCAAGGCAGAGCTGAACGACTCCAAGATGAACGAGATGGAGCTGAAAGCCCACCTGTACGACCTGATGGTCGCCGGGAAGGAGGCCGAGTGAGATGATGACCGTTCGTGACCACATGAAGCTGGCCGGGTATGACCCGGCCAAGGCGTGGAACGCCAGCCACATCCAAGAGCATCACGGCACGATGGAGTGCGAAAGAGTCCGCCTGAGAACCTTCCGCTGCTGCCCGGCATCCTTTATGGAAGCGGTTGGCGTGGAAGCCACCGCCATCGTGCCGTATACCGATGGCTATGAGCATCCGTACCCGCAGGGGTGGCCCAAAAGCCTCGAAGCCAGCGTTACCGCTTACTTCCCGGTTGAAAAGGAGGGAAGATGAGATGAGAAAGCCGAAAAGCACCTCCCGCTACACCACGAACGATGCGACGCTGCGGGAGGAGATCGCAGCGAGGAAGCACATGGCCGACTTCCTTGAGGTTGACTACGGGCCAAATGGGGAGCCTCCCTACGCGATAGCGTATGGCTTCTGCGGAGCCGATGGGACAAAGAAGCTCCTGAAACGCTGCCCGGTATTCTATTCGGACACCTCGTTTGATGCCTATGTCAAAAAGCACAAGCAGATCGTTCTCGCGGTCTACAAGAGATAGGAGGTGAAGACGATGGATGAGAGACCTTGGAAGCTCGGCGATGACCTGAGCACCTGCGATAACCTGCTGGACGGCATCACATTTGATGAACTGATTTTGACCATCCATTGTAACTGCCGGAGCATTACCCCCGAGGCTGTTCGGAAGGAGCTCCGTAGCATCCTTGACATCAGAAAGCAGGACATGGAGTGTCTGCTCAAAAAGAACATGGAGGCCATCATTGAAGAGGCCAGAAAGGGAAGAGAAGCATGAAAAAGAAAACTGTGTGTCCTGCTATGTGTGAGGTCTACACAAGAACCGGGAATAAGGATTTCGCCAGAGCGTTTGCCAAAATCGAGTTCTCTGACGACGGGCGATTGAGCATCTGCGGAGTCGTCGGCCCTACGAGCAACGGTGATTGCAAGGGAGGCTGCGGTCAGTGTGTCGATGAAATCAGAGCCGGGAACCCGGCGGACGGTTGGACGGCCGATATGCTCCAGAAGTTTTGCGACATCTGGGATGAGTGGCACCTGAACGATATGCACCCGGAATGTGAGCACCAGCGGGCGCTCGGCTGGAGAGAACAGGCCAATGAAATCATCGACCAGTATCATTGGTGGCTCAGCGATATGAAGCTGGCGGTCGTGAAAAACCGCATCGCTCAGGACGTCCTCGATGGACGTACCCCGGAGCTGACTGACGAAGAGCGCATGGCGTTCAATGCCCCCGAATGGGTAGTTACCTCCACGGAGGAGCCGCCCGAGCCCAAGGAGTTTTACGTTCCCGGAACGCACCCCCATGAGCGTGTGCGGCGCGGAAATGCTTGGTATAAGGGCGACACGCTCGGCGAACATGACCCGAGAGGCATCCTTTGTAAGCCCTGCCCGGTCTGCGGATATGAGTATGGGCATGGGTGGCAAAAAGTCGAGGTTCCGCAGGACGTCATCGACTGGCTGTTTGCGCTGCCCAATACTACGGCTCGACCGGCGTGGTGCTGATGGAGGGATTGAGAATGGCGAAGTTGATGATTGTTCTCAGCAGAGATGAAGTGCAGTCCACTATCGCCTATCCGCTGATTTGCGAGACGATGTGCGGAAGCAGATGGGGAACCGGCAGAAGACGAAGGGCGTGGATTGCTGAGTTTACCGAAGAGGAGAGAAGAGCTTGCTCAAGGCTTAAAAATATCGCGTATGATTGGTATTGCAGAAAAGGAGTGCCGGACAGGGTGATTATGTATTCGCAAACATTCGCCCTCTGGAACAAACTCGAGTTGTTCTGCGCTACGCTATGAAGGGGGGAAATGAAATGGATGTGAAGTTTCCGAGCGAGGTTCAGGCCATCATCGACACCATCGAAGGGCTGGATTTTTCCGTAGACCTGTATGAGGAGAACGGCTCCGTTTGTGGTGCGGAGATTGAAAGCTGGACTGACGGCGGCGTCGATATGCTGCACTTCATCGACCTGCGAGGTAAAGACATCAATGACCCGGAGGCGTGGAAAGAAGAGATTGCGTCCATCGCAGCGGGTTTTGATATTGACGAGGAAATTGCCGCGCACCGTGAGGACAAGGGGTATTGTGATGCGTTCACCTGCCGGGCTTCCGTCGAGGATTTCGAGGCGTGGCAAGAGCGATTGCGGCTCCTCGCCCAAGCCGTTCTGTACCCTGAAATCGCCGAGGCAAGTACGCAGCCGTCTACTGACGATGGAGATGATGTTACCCTCGAAGAAGTCGCCAAAGAGTATCTGAATATCTGCGATGAGGACTGCGGCGGCGATGACTCCGTTGGCATCCAGAGCTGTCCCTTCTACCGCTTCCCGGATGTTGTTGACGGCTGCCCGGTTCCCGGCATCTGCAAGCTGAAGCGGTGCATCGGAGAGGAGCATTGATATGGAGACGAACAGACAGCGTCTTGAGCGCCTCGGAATGATGGACAACGACACCGTCATGGACGTATCGCAGGAAGCCCGCTGCGTCATCTGCAATGAGCAGATAGAGAAAAACCTGAGCCCACAGAACCCGGCGTGTGAGGGCCAATGGTGTGAGGAAGCCGTAGACCTCTGGCTTGATGAGGAGGCTGAGGAGGATGAGTAAACGAAGATGGAGGCGCGGCCCCCATATCCTCTCCCTTGACGAGCTGGCACGGCAGGAAATTGTTTGCTGGTGGGACAAACCGACAGCGAGGGGCTGGTTCTTCTCGTGGCAATTCAGAATGGCAGTCCAAGCCATAGGGGAGAAGGGCGTTATCTTCTATGCCATGCCAGCCGGGGCAACGACGCGCTTCTCGGACGAAGACATCATTCGGGCGGAGCGCAGGCTCCGAACAGCTCCGACCTTGGATTGCCGAAAAGAGCTAATACAGCTCTTGAATACCTACGACCGGGGCTGCGGTGATATAGACGATGTCATCGACAGATACGAAGATGCTTTGGAAGTTTGAGGCAGGAGGGAGCAAATGATTATCGCTATCCTGAATGAGGAGAAGATGCCGGAGTCCTGCTGGGATTGTCCAATGCTCGACAGGACGGCCTCCGATTACGGCGTATGCCCTGTCACCGGCTATGGATGCTACGATGACGATGAGCACTCCAGACCGTGTGAGTGCCCACTGAAGGAGGTGCCTGACGATGTTTTGCAATCCTGACATCTGTCCGAACTGCCAGTACATCGGAGAAGGCGACAGCCTGTGCGACAAAACCCAAAAGATCGTGCTGGCCGATTGGGAACCC
>CAZVAV010000117.1:0-6181 GCA_964625135.1 uncultured Oscillospiraceae bacterium
GCCGCGTGATGGATGCCCTTGCCGCGGCTGCCTATGCCATTGATGCGGTGCCCGTGGTCGTTCACTACGCCACCGCGCCCTGTGCGGTCATGGAGCCTCCCGCTCCGGTTGCCGGAGCAGTGGAAAAAGCGGATATCTGGATTGAGCTTTCACTCTCCTATATCATGCACACCAAGGCGTTTCAGGCCGCGATTGCCGCTGGCGTCCGCTATATCTGCCTGACCGGCATGGATGTGGAAATGCTGGTCAAAACGGTCACCCATGTAAACTATGATCTGATGATCGAGCTGGGGGAGCATTTCAAGAAGCTTCTTGGAGAGGCCGACAAGATAGAGGTAAAAAGCAAAAACGGCACCGATCTGACGGCCTATCATCGGGGAAGAAAAATTCGTCACTCCGGACAACGCGCCACGCAGAAGGGATACCCCATTATGCTCGGCGGACAGACAAGTTGGTGCCCGGTTGAGGAGACGATCAACGGCACGTTGGTATTCGACGGTGCGATCTGGCCCCCCGCCGAGGTTGGAAAGCTTAACAGCCCTGTCACTCTGGAGATCAAGAGCGGCGTGGTAACAAATATTCAGGGTGGTGCGCAGGCCGATATCTTTGCCTCCTGGCTTGCGTCCTATCGCGACCCCAACTGTTATCGCGTTGCGCATTATTCTCAGGGCTTTAATCCCGGCGTTACCAAGCCAAGCGGTCGTATCGTGGAAGACGAACGAGTTTTTGGCTGTATGGAATTTGGAATCGGAAGTCAGGGAAAGGCCATTATGGGCGCATGCTGGGACGCTTCCTCCCATACAGACGGAATTTTACTCAAGCCGACCATCCTTCTTGACGGCGTAACTGTTGAGGAGGACGGCGTTTATGTTGATCCGGTTGCTCGCGAAATTTGCCATAAAATGGGCGTCTCCGGTTATTGAGAAAGCTTTTTCAAAATAAAAACAGAGCATAATAAGAATTTAGGAGGGAACGCGCATGTCCGAACATGATAAGGCCATCCAAACAAAGGCTCGTATTAGGGCCTTTGAGCCAGGCACCGTTTTTCTTGGCACTATCCTTGCGTTGCTGTCCGCGATTGTCTGTATGCAAATTCTCGGCAAAGTAGGCGTTTCTGCAAACACCTCGATTCTCGGCGCGATTTTTGCAATGCTCGCTTCGCGTATTCCCTTGAATTCCATGCGAAATTTTAAGAGCCTGGAACGGCAGAACTATATTCAAACCATTTCCTCCGGAGCGGGCTTTGCGGCCTCGAACTGCGGGCTTACTGCCATTGCGATTCTCTTTGTCATGGGCGAGACAAAGGCGATTTTACCGATGGCGCTCGGCAGCTTGGTCGGTACGACATTTTCAATTTTTGTTGTGGGCCGTCTTTATGACTCCAGCATTTTTCCGGCAGAGGAAGCATGGGCGCCGGGTATTGCAACAGCGGAAATTTTGGAAGCGGGCGATGTCGGCGGCTCCAAGGCCAAGCGTGTTATTCAGGGCATTGCTGTGGGAGTGCTCGGCACACACTTCAAAATTCCTGTCGGTGCGATCGGAATTACCTTTATCACCAGCATCACCTCGATGGCCGCTCTCGGCATCGGGCTGATCGTCCGGGGATATTGTGAACCTTTGACCGGCTTTGCGCTCGGAAAGACCTACATCCCTCAGGGCTTTATGATCGGCGCCGGCCTCATCGCGTTGATGCAGTCGGTGTTGGCAATTCTGAGGGGCGCTCAGAAAAATCATTCCGATACCGCTTCACACAGGAATACCACCGTGTCGGATCAATCCGCCAAAATGACGATTGCTATGGCATTCGGCCTGCATCTCGCGGGTGCGGTGCTGGTTGGCGTGATTACCGGGATCTTTGGCGGTATGAATGGCGGCAAAATGATTTTCTGGGTGATATGGACGGCCTTTTCCTCGGTGGCTTCGATGATGCTGGTCGGCATGGCCGCGATGTACTCCGGCTGGTTTCCCGCCTTTGCAATCACGACCATTTTTATGACAATCGGCGTCGTGATGGGCTTTCCACCCCTTGCCGTCGCGGTCCTCACCGGCTATATCAGCTCGGTTGGTCCCTGCTTCGCCGATATGGGCTATGATCTGAAAACCGGATGGATCATCCGTGGACGCAGCGCGGACAAGGAGCATGAAGTATTCGGACGAAAAGAGCAGGTTAAGATTGAGATCTATGGCGCTATCCTTGGTATCATTGTCGTGATGCTCTTTGCAAATATGACGCTGGGACAGGGACTGATTCCTGCCAGCTCGATTACCTTTGCCACAACCTGCCAGGCGGTGACCAACCCGGAGCTGATCCAGACGCTGCTGATTTGGGCGATTCCGGGGGCGATTGTCCAGTTTGTGGGTGGCCGGCATATGCTTGGCGTTCTGTTTGCGACAGGACTGGTCATCAATAGCCCCATCTACGGCATCGGCGTGCTCGGAACCATTGTTGTCCGCCTGATCCTTCGCAAGAAGGGCGACGAGTTTATGAACTGCCGTGACGCCGGCTTGATTGCGGGCGACGGTTTGTATGGCTTCTTTTCCAGCTTAATTAAGATGCTAGCCTAGTACAATTTGCTGTTGGGCGTCGCCGCAGACTTGCTGTTTGCGGCGACGCTCTCGTCTCATGGGAATCCTTTGTCAAGATTGATTTCATTTTAAAAAATGCTATAATAGAAAAACTGGAGTCGTCACATGGACGGCTTGGCCAATAAGCGCCCGGAGGATTTATTTCATGAGTATCAGAGTTACTATCGGGGCAGAAATCAGGAGGCTACGGGAATACAAAAAGATGACCCTAACCGAGCTGGGGGATTTGGCGGAGCTGTCCGCCGGGTTTCTTTCCCAAATTGAAAACGGAAAGACCTCCATTTCCTTGGATAACCTCAATACGATTGCGCTATGCCTCGATGTTGATGTTGCCTTCTTCCTTTTAAGTCAAAAGCAGGCGGAGCAGCCGGTCATTCTGCGCGGCTTCGAGCAAAAACCGCAGCCCACGCCGGATGGCCGATTTGAAACTTTTCTCAGCAATCCGGGTGTGCGGACTAATATTTTGCCGTCGATTCTTACCCTGCCTCCGAACGAAAAGGAAGGCGGAGCGTTTCAGGAGCAATACGGCGATGTTTTTCTTTATGTCATAGACGGAATTCTTACTCTTCAGCTAGAAGAGAAAATTGAGAGGCTTTACCCGAGTGATTCGGCTCATTTCATGGGGACAACACGCTATCGCTTTTGGAATGAGTCATCCTTTTTGACCCATATTTTCTTTGCCTGCAAACAACCGCGGCAGAACAATACGACCGAGCGGGAGGCGGATGCAGCGATATGAATATTGGAATCGGCGAAAAGGTACAGCAGCTGCGCCAGGATAAAAACCTTTCTCTGAAATATGTCAGTGATCGCACCGGTCTTTCCGCGACCTATTTGTCGAAATTTGAACGGGGTCTTATGCCGATCAATGTGGATAATCTGGAAAGGGTTTGCTCGGCACTCGGCGTCGGAATTAATTATTTTATCGGAACGCCAAAAAAGTCCGGTACCGCGGTGGTTCATAAATATGAGCGGCAGGTCGATTTACGCGATGAAAGCTCGGTGTATTATAATCTGAGCAACATTGAGGATCGCAGTAGCTTTTTGGCGCGCTATGTCGATCTGCTTCCCCGACTGGATCAATATGAATCGACACAGGCCTTTCCGCATGAGGGGGAGGAGTTTATCTATATCCTTCGTGGCAAAATGGAACTGTGGCTCAATAATACAAAATACGTCCTTTTCGCAGGGGACGCGGCACACTATCGATCGGCAATTCCGCATAAGTGGGCGAATACGACGAATGAAAATGTTCAGCTTTTAACAATTAACGACATCAATTTTTATACGGATTATGATCCTACGCTTGCTGCCCTAGAAGAGAAATAAGACAGAGGACAGGGGATGAGACACAATGCATTTTCAGTAGCAAAATGCACAAAGAAACAACCTGGAAAAACAAAAAGCACGCGGAAAAAGGCTTTCGCAGTCTGTTTCCACGTGCTTTTTTGTGCAATATTTTTTTATTGAGCTATTGTGTCTCAGCCCCTGTTCTTAATGGAAAGAATGAAGTTTCTATTTAATCGATTCCAGAATCGCATCGGCGAGCGCCTCAAGCTCTCCCGCCTTATCGGGGTGCAGTGCCGAGGCCATCGAAAGGCGCTCGTTGATGACCGTCATGCCTTTGAGCTCTTCGTCGATGAATTTCTGCATCAGGTCGCCCGATTTGCAGGCCCAAGAGCCGTTTTCGATCAGGGCGAAGGTGCGGTTCTGAAGGTTCAGCGCCTTCATATCCATCAGAAAATTGTGCATGACCGGGTAGATGCCGAGGTTGTAGGTGACCGAGGCGAGAACGATGTGGCTGTACTTAAAGGCCTCGGAGATCAGGGTCGAGACATGGGTGTTCGAGACGTCGTAAAGGGCTACCTTGCTCATTCCCTTCTCGCAGAGACGGGCGGCAAGCGCCTGCGCGGCGGCCTCGGTGTTGCCGTACATCGAGGCATAGGCGATCAGGACGCCGTTCTCCTCGGGGGCGTAGCGGCTCCAGCGGTCATATTTGTCGATAAAGTAACCGAGGTTGCTTCTCCAGACCGGCCCATGCAGCGGGCAGATAAACTTGATTTGATCGAGGATGCCGCCCGCCTTTTTGAGCAGGAGCTGCACATGGGGGCCGTATTTGCCGACAATGTTGGTCAGGTAACGCCGTGCGTCGTCGAGCCAGTCGCGGTCAAAGTCGACCTCGTCGTTGAACAGCTTGCCGTCGAGTGCGCCAAACGAGCCGAAGGCGTCGGCGGAGAACAGAGCGCCGTTGGTCAGGTCAAAGGTGACCATCGCCTCGGGCCAATGCACCATCGGGGCGCTGACAAAGGTGACGGTGTGTGCCCCAAACGATTGGGTGTCCCCCTCCTTCACCTGAATCAGCTCATGGCCGTCCACCGCGAAGCCGAACTGACGCATCAGCATAAAGGATTTTTCGGTGCTGATCACCTTCACCTTTGGCCAGCGGAGCAGGATTTCCTCGATCGACGCGCCGTGATCCGGCTCCATGTGGTTGATCAGCAGATAGTCGAGCGGACGCTCGCCCAGCAGATGCTCCAGATTTTCCAGAAGCTGACGGCAGGCCGACCAGTCGACGGTATCGAAGAGCACCGTCTTTTGATCCAGCAGCAGGTAGGCGTTATACGAGACCCCGCGGGGGATCGGATGGATGTTCTCAAAAAGAGCCAGACGGTGGTCGTTTGCACCGACCCAGTAGAGGTCGTCGGTCACGTTACGGACGCAATACATAATGGTTCCTCCTCATCATGATGATCGAGCGGATGGCTCACGCCTCGATGAAATGTTCTTTTCCTTCGGCGCACTCGGGGCAGACCCAGTCCTCGGGCAGCTTCTCGAAGAGGGTGCCGGGGGCGATGTCGTTTTCCGGGTTCCCAAGCTCGGGGTTATACTCGTAGCCGCAGCCGCCGCAAATATAGGTTTTGCCGATGGGGGCGGGTCGGGGCGGCGCGGGGCGCTTCATCCTGACCATCGGCGGCGCGGGGCGCTTCGCCTCACCGCAATCGAGCGCGGCGGTCAGCAGCGGCAGAATTTCGAGAAGATCGCCCACAATGCCGTAGTCGCAGTTCTTAAAGATCGGGGCGTTGGGGTTGTTGTTGATCGCCACGATGGTCGCGGCGTCCTTAATTCCCTTGAGGTGCTGCGTCGCGCCCGAGATGCCGCAGGCAATGTAGAGGTTGCCGGTAAATTTCTGACCCGACATGCCGACATAGCGGTTGAGCGGGACATATTTGAGAGTTTCGGCCACCGGACGGGACGAGCCGATTGCCGCGCCCGCCTGCGTGGCCAGCGCTTCGATGAGCTTCATGTTCTTTTTGTCGCCGATGCCCTTGCCCGCCGAGATGACCCGCTCCGCCTGGGTGATGGGGGTATCGAGCGGGATGCCGAAGGTAAAGTCGTGGCCGTCCTTTTGCAGCGCCTCGACGAGGGAGGCGACCCGCCCGGCGGCGTCTCCGTCCCGGAAGATCATCCGCTTGCGCAGGCCGGTGATCGGGGCGGGCTTTTTGCGCTTGCCGCCGTCGGAGGACTCCTTGGGCGCCTTGCCGATCAGATGCGAGGCGATGACCACCCGTTGGATTTCGTTGGTGCCCTCGTAGAT
>CAZVAV010000118.1:0-6169 GCA_964625135.1 uncultured Oscillospiraceae bacterium
GGGCCTCATCGTCATTCTCGTAGATGGTGACCCAGAGCCGGTCGATCGGCAGCTGTAATTCCTTGGTGATAAACTCCCATGCCCAGGCGGTCGCCTCGTGCTTGAAGTAGTCGCCAAACGAGAAGTTGCCCAGCATTTCAAAATAGGTGCCGTGGCGGGCGGTTTTCCCCACCCGCTCGATGTCGGGGGTGCGGATGCACTTCTGGCAGGAGGTGGCGCGCTTGCGGGGCGGCGTCTCGATGCCGGTAAAGTACTTCTTTAAGGGGGCCATGCCCGAGTTGATCAGCAGCAGGCTGTTGTCATCCCTCGGGACAAGCGGGGCGGAGGGCAGAATGATATGCCCCTTGCTCTCAAAAAACTTGAGAAATTTGCTTCGCAGGTCGTTTAATCCGGTCCATTCCATGAAATGAATCACATCCTATTTTAATTTGTGCCAACGCACATGATTTACCTGATGGCTTTATTGTTGACGCGTGCCGACAAAACACGCATAACAAACGAAAAAAGAGGAAAAATAAAACACCTCCGCCCCAGGCTTGGGACGAAAGTGAAGTTCCGTGGTACCACCCAAATTGCGAAAGGGATTCCCTTCGCCGCTTTGACCCGCTTAACGCGCGAAAACGCCACGGCTCGCCGCCGTGGTGCTCCGAAATGGCTTCCGTTCTCCCTTTTCAGGCGGCTTCCAGCGCCCCGCCCTCTCTGTGCAAAAGCAGTAGACCGGTTAATTTCTTCTTAGCAGCTCTATAATATCAAATTGTAGTGGATCGGTAGGACTTAATTATAGGTGTTCTTTGGGTTGTTGTCAAGAAAGAACGTAAAGATACAGGATACTACAAGCAACGAGCCTCTTTTGATCGAATTTGGTAACAGAGGGAAAGGAAGAAAAATAATTTTCCGAAAAAGCTTGACTTTTGGAGAGAAACGGATATAATAAAATCAATAATTATTCCTAACTTAAATGCGCTTAGGGAACAGATTGAAAGGAGTTTTTCACATGAGCAAGAGCTTGAAGGGATCCAAGACCGAGGCCAATCTGATGACCGCGTTTGCCGGCGAGAGCCAGGCCCATACCAAGTATCAATACTACGCCTCCAAGGCCAAGAAGGAGGGGTATGTTCAGATCGGTGCGCTCTTCCAGGAGACCGCCAACAACGAGAAGGAGCACGCCAAGATCTGGTTTAAGCTGCTCCACGACGGCATGCCCGACACCGCCGCCAACCTGCTCAATGCCGCCGAGGGCGAAAACTACGAGTGGACCGACATGTATGCCAACTTTGCCAAGGAGGCCAAGGAAGAGGGCTTTGACAAGATTGCGTTCCTCTTTGAGTCGGTCGGCAAAATCGAGAAGGATCATGAGGAGCGTTACCGCAAGCTGCTCGCTAATGTAGAGGGCAACGCCGTCTTCATCAAGGGCGAGAAGGTGATGTGGCAGTGCTCCAACTGCGGCCATGTCGTCATCGGCGATAAGGCCCCCGCGATCTGCCCGGTCTGTGATCATCCCCAGTCCTACTTCCAGATCAAGGCGGAAAACTACTAAAAAGACGCCGGGACACCGGCTGAAAAGGGCATGCTGCCAATAGAAGCAGCGGCCAAAGCAAAAAAGGTCGAGAGGAATTTCCAACAGGGGATTCCGCCCGGCCTTTTTTCTGTAGAGCAACACTGCAAAAGCAAAATGCGACAACACATCCGCGGCAGCCACTATTCGGTCATAAAGTGCTTGTTTTTGCTGTACAGCTCGGGGACGCTGTAGGTTCTTTTATGAGCGATACCGTCCCGCAGGCTGTTGGCAAGAAGCTGCGCCTCAAACACATCGGAAACGCCGGACAGCCGCCGGGTTCCCTGCCGGGCGTAGCTTTCCGCCGAGTCGGGGAGCAGCGTGTCCAGACGAAGGCCTGCCTGTCCCTTTCGGTCGAGGAGGATCCGAAGCTGCATCTTGACAAAGCAGAGGATCACCTCCTCCAGAGGAGCACGCACCGCCTGCGCCAGCCGCTGCGCGTCAAGCAGCATATCGGCCGCCTGCTCAAGGTTGTCGTCAAGCGCTTCATAATAAGCGCAGAAGGCGGCGGCCGCCGCCACGCCGATGCGCTCTCCGGTTTGCTGGCCGAGCTGGTAGCCCTGCCGAAAGAGAAAACGCGCGCGTCCGTGGTCTCCAAGGGCAAATACCGCGCGTCCGTAATGGACATAGATCCAGACCGCA
Source organism: uncultured Oscillospiraceae bacterium (assembly GCA_964625135.1). Taxonomy (GTDB): domain Bacteria; phylum Bacillota; class Clostridia; order Oscillospirales; family Ruminococcaceae; genus Yanshouia. The sequence goes on from CAZVAV010000118.1 coordinate 2,198, forward strand.
CCGGGGCAGGGCTGCTCCTCCCCGATCAGCGCCAGCGCCTTTTTATAGTTTGTGGAGGCCGCGGCATAATCGAGACGCTGGCGGCAGATGCGTCCGTAGTCATAATAGGCCGCCGCAAGCTGAAGTCGGTACATCTCCCGATCGGGCAGCTTTTGCAGGGCATCGATCGCCTCGTGCAGATAGTAGATGCTCTTATCATATTCCGCACGCAGGCAAAAGCAGTTGCCGCGCAGCCGCTCAAACATTGCCAGACGCGCCGGATTCCCGTGCCGCTCCAGCAGCCGGATTCCGGCGGTTGTGTACCGTTCGGCGAGGTCGGTGGCCTGGGTGTTGAGGGCGTAGGTGGCAAGCAGACGGCAGGCTCGCAGAAAGAGCGAGTCGTCCTCCCCCACAACGCAGCGCTCGCTCAGACTGCCGAGCAGGGAGAGCCCGTCGGAAAAACGTCCCTCAAAAAGGGCGATTCTTCCGTCGATCAGCGAGAGCATCCGCTCGTACCCGACAAAGCTCTCCGCTTCCTCCTCCCGCCGAAGCGAGGCGAGCCGGGTCTGCACCGCCTTCAGGCGGGCTTTGAGCTCGGGCAAGCCGATCAGGGGGATTCTGCGCTCGGTCAGGAGAGGAAACGGCTCGCAGCAGAGGGCGGTTTCCTCCTCCAGCGCTCGGATTTCATACCCAACCGCGCAAAGCGGCTCCCCGGCCTGATCGTAATGCCAGGCGACCCTGCGGCAGTGGGCGGGGGATCGGGATTCGCCCGCCTCGGTCATCAGCGCGGCGGCGCGTAGGTGCAGGGGCTTTCGCTGGAAGAAGGACTGCCGGTCGTAGATCAGCTCCCGAACGCGGGGGTGGGTAAAGCGGTAGGAGGAGCCGCTTGCCTCCTGCTGCTCATAGATCAATTCGCGCCGAAACAGCTCCTCCACCCCCGGGCCGAGGGCGGGATCGTCGGGGTCGGAGAGGGCGGCAAGCAGGTCGCAGGGGGCACAGTCGGGGAAGATTGCAATCAGCTCCGCCGCCCGAACGGCGGCGCGGCTTAAACCGGTAATTCTGCCCAGCAGAATCTCTTGCATCGTCGCGATCATCTGCTCGACATCGCCGCTCTGCCGGTAGGCGGAGGTCAGCTCGGTGAGCAGGTGCAGGTTGCCGCCGGTCTCGCGGTAGAACCGCCCGGCGAGGCGGTTCGCGGCGTCCTCCCCGAGCTCGCGGCACAAAAATTCGGCGGTGGAGACCTCGGTCAGCGGCAGCAGCCGTTGCTCCTGCAGCAGGCCGTCGGCGATCAACCGCTCAAGGGTCTGCCTAATTTCAGCGGGGCAGTTGTCGCGGCAGGTGAACACTACCATCAGCGTCCCGCTTCCGATTCGGCGCAGCAGCGCATCGAGCAGCGAGAGACTTTGGGCGTCCAGCCATTGGATGTCCTCAAGGATCAGCAGCAGTCGGCGGCGCTTTGCCACGGCGGATAGCAGCAGCAGCATCGCGTCGACCAGAGAGGGATCGACCCGTCGGCTTTCCGGCGTTCCCAGCCCCGGCTGCCCTCCTTCAAAGACCGGGAACGCGCCGGAGAGCCGCCCCCTGACCGAGACGGGAAGCGGCAGCTCCTCCGCGTGGGTCTGCTGGAGCAAGGAGAGCATCAGCGAATCAAAGCAGGCCAGCGCGTCCTCTCTCTCCGAGAGGAGACAGCCGCCGCGCAGCACCGCAAGCTCGGAAAGCAGGCCGCCGCGCAGAAAATGGTTGATCAGCTCACTCTTGCCGGAGCCCGCCTCGCCGATCAACAGCAGCGAGCTCTGGCGCGTGGCCTGCTGCCCGTTAAACGCCGAAACCATCTGCTGCATCCGCGCGTAAACCGCCTCCCGACCCACCGGAGCAGGGGTTGCGGGCGCGTCCTCATCGGGGGCCGTGGTGGCGTTCCACTCGTTCATCATCTCATAGTAGAGCGCGGTGGTCTGCTTGAGCGGATCAGCCCCCAGCTCGGCGAGCAGCCCCTCCTTCAAATGCTGATAGACCAGCGCCGCCTTGGGGTACTGGGCGGTCTTCTGATAAAGCCGCATCGAAAGGCAGGCCATCCTTTCGTCGAGCGGGTCCTCCCGCAGATAGTCCGCGGTGTATTGTTGAGCCAAGGCAAAATTCCCGGACTGCTGTGCCTCCTCGGCACGATGGGCAAGAGCCAAAAGGTACTGGGCGTGCAGCTTTTCGCGGGTGCGTCCGAGCCATTCCTCATAGGAGAAGGCATTCTTAACCGAAAAGCCCTGCAAAAACGGCCCCCGGTAGGCCGAAAAATCATTGTCCCGGAGGAAACGGTCGTAGTCGCAGTCGATTTCCCAGCGGTCATTGAGCACCACCAGCGACTTTTGCGGGGAGAGCAGCAGATCTCCTCCAAGAACCTTTTTCAATGTGTAGAGGGTGTTGCGCAGGTTTTTAAGCCCCACCTCCTCGTCGCAGCTTTCCCAGAGCAGCGCAATCAGCTCCTGCCGGGTCGCGCTGCGCCGCACCAGCATGTAATAAAGCAGGGCGTCGGCCCGCTTGAACGGAAACGCGACGGGCTTGCCGTCGAGAAGGATGCTTGGTGTCTGCAAGAGAGTGATGTTCAGCACGGCTTCTTCTCCCCTTTGTATTGTCGTCTTTTTCAGTATACTCGATCGGTGCGAAAGGGACAAGAGTGAGGAAAGCGGTTGAAACAATTTTTCGTTTCCGATATAATGAGCCCAGACAGGGTGGAAAGGGGAGAGCGGCTGTGGAGCGCGACAAAATTATCGAATCGGTGCCGAACTTCAGCGAGGGACGTAATCTGAAAAAGATTGAAAAGATTGTGGATTGCTTTCGAGCCAAGGAAGGGGTTCGCCTCCTTGATTATTCCACCGACCCGGATCATAACCGCTGCGTCGTGACGGTGATCGGCGAACCGGAGCGGCTCGGCGACGCGATGATCGAAGCGGTGGGGACGGCGGTTGAGACCATCGATATGACCCGCCACGAGGGGCAGCACCCCCGGATGGGCTGCGTCGATGTCATTCCGTTTATTCCGGTGAAAAATTGTGGCATTCAGGAGGCCGACCGGATTGCCCGCCGGGTCGCCGAGACGGCGTCGAGCCGCTTTGGCCAGCCGTTTTTCCTCTACGAGAAGTCGGCCACCGCACCGCACCGGGTCAATCTCGCCGATCTGCGGGAGGGGCAGTTTGAGGGGATGGCCGAAAAGATGAAGGATCCGCGCTGGAAGCCCGATTACGGCCCCGATACGATTCATCCGACCGGCGGCGTCACCGCCATCGGCGCGCGGATGCCGCTGATCTGCTTTAACATCAACCTCGATACCCCCAATGTCGAGATTGCCCGGCGGATCGGCAGGCGGGTGCGCAACAAAAACGGCGGCTTTCGCTTTGTCAAGGCGATGGGGGTTTCGCTGGAGGAGCGCAACATCGCACAGGTGACAATGAACCTCACCGATTACACCCAGACTGCCATCTATACCGTCTTTGAGACGGTCAAAATGGAGGCGCGCCGGTATGGAATCCATGTGATCGGAAGCGAAGTGGTCGGCATTGTCCCGATGCAGGCGCTGGTCGACTGCGCCGAATACTATTTGCAGATCGAGGATTTTTCGAGCGAGCAGCTGCTGGAAAGCCATTTTTAACCCCTTCCCCCTCTTCTTGTGTCCCGATTGTCGGAAGGGGCCGTATTTTGTGGTGAAATGTAAAGAGAAAACACTTGACACCGGCAGTGCAATCCGATATAATCGAAAAGCAGTCGGGGACATCCCGTGAGATGGAGGTGCGCCGTGGCAAAGGATTTGGGAATCACCGTTTTATACGACTTCTACGGCGACCTGTTAACCGATAAGCAGCAGGAGGTCATCGAGCTTTACTACAACGAGGATCTCTCGCTCGCTGAAATCGCCGCCCTTTCGGGCATCACCCGGCATGGGGTGCGGGATTAGATCAAACGAGCCGAGGGTCAGCTCACCGAGCTGGAGGAACGACTGGGGCTCGC
>CAZVAV010000119.1:0-6158 GCA_964625135.1 uncultured Oscillospiraceae bacterium
TGTCGATGATTCCCAGCGAGCGAATCATCGCCTGCCCCTTCACCCCACGGCAGAAGCGGAGAAAATCAAGCGTTTCGGGGCGTGCCTCGCCCTGCCTGACGCAGAGGTAAAAGCGCCGCGTAAGCGGATATTCCCCTTTCTCGACCGAAGCGGGGCTGGGAACCGCTCCCTCGACCGGAACAATCCGAACCCCTGCGCCCTCTCCCGCGTAATCAAACGAAAGGTATCCGATTGCGCCCGGGCAGAGCGAAACGGCGGTGCGCAGCAGCCCCGTTTCATTTTGCTCCTGCGCATGGCGGGGCGGTTGCTTTAGCCCGATGCCCCGTTCAAAGGCATAACGGGTTCCGCTGCCCGCCTCCCGTCCAATGACCACGATAGGAAGCGGCGCGCCGCCAAGCTCGCTCCAATCAACGATCTCTCCGCTGTAGATTTGTTTTAACGCACGCAGGGACAGTGCTGGAACCGGATTGGAAGGATGCACCACCACCGCGATCGCATCGATTGCCACCGGATAGGCCTCAATGCCCGCGACGCCGTCCGGCTCTCGGGAACAGCTTGCGATGTCGCAGCCGCCCTCCCGCAGCGAAAGAAGCCCCAGCTCGGTGCCGCCGAGCTGCACCTCAACCCGTTTTCCCTGCTGTTCGGCATAGCCTTCGGCGAGAGCGGCCATCATCCGTCCCATGCAGGAGGAACCCGCCACCAGCACCGAAGTGTTTTCGCAGCCCGCGAGAAGAAACAAGAAGGCCGCCAACATGACCCATCGCTTCATCCGCTCACCCCCTTCAAAAACAATATGCGCCATCCGTCCGGTTCATCCCCTTGCGGCCTTCAAAAACAGTTGCGCACAGATCAACTTTGTGCTACGATAAAATCAAATTGAGTGACAAGGAGGGCGCAGAATTGGGATTGAAGGAAAATTTGCGGCGGGAGCGGCTCGCCCATCGGCTGACGCTGGAGGAAGCCGGTCGCGCGGTGGGGGTCAGCAGGCAGACAATTCTCCGGTACGAAAACGGGGTGATCGCCAATCCGCCTGCCGATAAGGTGGAAGGACTTGCTTCGCTGTACCGTACTACTCCCGCCCGTTTGATGGGCTGGGAGGAGCGTCCCGCGACGCAGGCTGCCTTTTACGGCGGAGCGCGGGAGAGCGAGGCGCGAAAGGGGGACTTGGCGCTGCTTGCGGCGTTAGAGGCGGAGGACGTCGGCGAGCAGCAGCTTCGGGGGCTCTGGGCCGGGATGGATGACGCGCAGCGCCGCTCACTGCTACAGTACGCCCGCTTTCTTTCAAGCGAGGAGCAGCCCCGATGATGACCAACGATCAGCTTTATGCCCTCTGCGATCAGCTTTGCTATCGAGTTCGCCCTGCCCCGCTGCAAAGTGCGCCCGCCGCGTCGCTGCCGGGGGGCTGTATTGTCCTGAACCCCGAACAGATTCCCGATGCGGCTAGTGAAAAGACCATTTTGGCTCATGAGCTTGGACATCTTCAGACGGGGAGCTTTCCCAGCGCCTCCCCCGCAGACCTCGACGGGCGGCATGAGGAACGGGCCAATCGTTGGGCGATTCGGACCCTTCTCCCCGCCGATGAGCTCTGCGCGGCGCTGGAGGGGGGGATGGTCGAGCTTTACCAGCTCGCCGAGCATTTCGGCGTCACCGAGGAGCTGGTGCTCAAGGCGGTCGAGTATTACCAGGGCTCGGCGGGTCTCTCCCTGACAGCCCGGGAGCAACAAGCCACGGTCGCACTGAAAAGCTACCGCCCGGTGACCGCCCTCTTCCGAAACGGCGGGGAGGCCGTCCGCTTGCTCCTGCCCGCGAAGCTGCTGGACTCGTTCCAACCGCCGATAGAATCCAACCAAGTAAAGGAATCCTCCCCGCGATGGGGCTTTGTTCGCGACGGCTATCGGGTGTTCTTTGACGAAACCGAACAAATTGACTTTTGATTCATTCCCCGCGCCCTTGCCCGGATTGCGATAGTATGATAAAATGAAAATAATTTTACGGCAATTTGACCGTCTTTTGAGCCGAACCGCGCGCCGATTTCGGCTTTCATCAAGGGCTACAGCAAAGAAGGAGGACACGGCTATGAAACGCAACGAATCGATTGAGGACTACTTGGAAGCGATTCTGGTCTTGAAGGAACAGAACGGAATGGTTCGCTCAATCGATATCGCCCGTCGGCTCGAATACTCCAAGCCCAGCATCAGCCGGGCGATGGGGCTCCTTCGCGAAAAAAATTACATCGTCATGGATCATGAGGGCTGGATCACCCTGACCGACAGCGGCGATTCCATCGCAAAGAGAATCTATGAACGGCACCAGCTGCTGAGCGATTGGCTGATTCGTCTGGGGGTCTCCTCCGAGACGGCGGCAGAGGACGCCTGCCGCATCGAGCACGACATCAGCGACGAAACCTTTGAAAAGCTCAAGGATCACATCCGGGTATATGGCGCATAAGCGATTTCTGCCACAAGGGGCTGTATCAAAACGAAAGTTTTGATACAGCCCCTTGTGAAAAGAGAAAAGATGCTACGCGCCGTAATAGAAGTCGTCGCCCGGCAGAGAGCCGCCGATGGCCTTGGGGTTCTGCGCAAACAGCACCGCAAGGTAGCCTGAGAGCTTCTCCTTCATGTCGGCGCCTTCGATCAAAACGATGTTGCAATAGGGAAGCGCTTTTTTGGCGACGGCGGCGGGAACAATGTTGTATTCGCCGACCAGCTCGGCCGCTTCATCGAGGTTACTGTTGACAAATTTGACCGAAGCTCGATAGCTGTTGAGAAACGCGTCGAGCTGCTCTGGATGGCTTTCAATCCATTCGGTGCGAGCCACCACAACGCCGGTGAGCAGCGAGCTGGGGGACTTTTCGTCCTTTTGCACCGCGTCCCACTCGGCGGTCAGGTCGAGGGCGATGCGGATGCTTGCGTTTTTGGCCTGCGCGGTGGTGACAAACGGCTGGGGCAGCAGCGCGATGCCGTTTTCCGCAGTGGAGAGAGCCGCGACGCATTCGGCATGCTCCGATTTCCACTCAATCGTGACATCCTTGCCGGGGGTAAGCTTGTTCTTCTCAAGAATGTAATTGAGAGCGTATTCAGGGGTAGCGCCCTTGCCGCTGGCATAGATGGTTTTTCCCTTCAGGTCGGCAACACTTTGAATCGAATCGCCGTTTTCCACGATGTAGAGCACACCGAGGGTGTTGATGCCGATGACCTGAAGCTTCCCTTTCGTGTTGTGATAGAGCACCGAGGCAAGGTTGGCCGGTACGGCGGCGATCTCGGCCGTGCCCTGCACAATTTTTGGGGTTACCTCATCGATGGCTGCGGCAATGGCGAAGTCGTAGAGGGCGGAGGCCTCGTTTTCCTTCATCATCCGCACCATCCCCATGGCGGTCGGACCCTTTAAGGCGATGACGCGGGGAACAGCGGCGTCAGAGACGGGCTCCGTGGCTGCACTTGGCTCGACAGAGGAGGCCGCTTTGGAAGAGGCGGCGGTATCGCTGCTTTGTGAGGAGGAAGTGCCTGAGCAGCCCGCCAAAAGCGCAAGGCTCATGGCGAGCGCGAGGGAAAGTGAGAGTAATTTCTTCATGGGAAAGATCCTTTCTTTGTCATATGTTCCGGGGACTGTTTCATTGGGATTTCGTATTCGTGGGGGTCTTTGTGTTTTGTTCAAACATCCGGGTAAATGCCACCTGCTCGACCGCAAAGCGTTTGCCGTTGAGGTAAGCGAGATGCTCCGCTCTGTCCGCCGCATCAAAGACAAGCTGATACGCGCAGAGCGCCTGATATCGCCAGCCGGTGCCCTTGTTTTGCGCGGCCGTTCCATATTTGGCGTCCCCCAGCAGAGGGTGACCCGCATGCGCCAGCTGGGCGCGAATCTGGTGGGTTCGGCCGGTGAGCAGCTCAATTTCGAGCAGGGAAAACCGGTCGTTTTCGGCTACCACCCGATACTTTGTCAGTGCCGTTTTGGCATCGGGATGCGGCCGGTCAAAGACGGTAACCTGTTTTTCCCGTTCATCCTTGAGCAGATAATTTTTTAAGGTTGCGGATGGGGGAGAGAGATGCCCGAAAACGACGCAGAGATAATACTTTTGAACCAGCCGATCCCGGATCAGGCTGTTCATCACCCGCAGCGTGGCTGCGTTTTTCGCGGCGATGACAATGCCGCCGGTATTGCGGTCGATCCGATTGCAAAGCGCGGGGGCAAAGCTGTTCTCCGCCGCAGGATCGTACTCCTTTTTTTCGTAGAGGTAACGCTGAATCCGTCCGATGAGGGTATCCCGTTCGCCGCTCTCATCCTCGTGTACCACTAGTCCGGGCTCCTTGTCGGCGAGCAGCAGGTTTTCGTCCTCGTAGACGATGGTCAGCTCCTGCCCGGCTGCAAGGAAGGAGAGCGGGGAATCGGCCTCGGGGGGGAAGAATTCGTCGTTGATATAAAGCTCGACAAGATCCCCGGCGGCGAGAATCTGATTGTTTTGGGTTCGCTTGCCGTTTCGCTTGATCCGTTTGATGCGGATATATCGCTGGAGCAGTCCTCCCGGCAGAGAGGGCGCGACCTTGAGGACAAAGCGGTCGAGCCGTTGTCCCGCGTCGTTTTGGTTGATGGTAAAAGCCTTCATGGTTTTCTCCCTTGGCAGGATGACAGTATGATCGATTATGAGGACGAGGGCGGTGTCCGGTGCGCATCGTCTTGGCCATAGGTTGACATAATAATGCATTATAGCACGCCTGACGGTGGCTGTAAATGTGCGGACGCGGTGAAAATATACCGACGGTTTTTGTAAATGGAATGTTATTTGGTAAAAATCATTTCCTGTGGTATAATAATAGACCAATATGGTTTATCATGGAAAGCCGCGAAAGCCGCCTGCCCCGCCCTTTTTGCCGGGACAAGCAATTTTGATGGACAAGAGAGGTTTATTATGGCAGCCGATTTGATGCGAACCGTTCTGGCACAGGGGGTTTCCCTCTCGGTGCTGAGCGACCCCAAATTCAAACATAACCGTCTGTCGGTCAATTTGATCGTGCCGATGGACGAAGAGACAATCAGCGCCAACGCGCTGCTGCCCTGCCTGATGCGCAAGGGGTGCGTCGACTGTGAGGACTTCACCCGCCTGAACCGGCGGCTGGACGCCCTTTATGGCGCGACGATGATCAGCGACGTCAGCAAAAGCGGAGCCAACCAAATCGTTACCTTCGGTCTCAAGACCCTTGACGACCGCCTCGCCCTTGGCGGGGAGGAGCTGGTGCGGGAGGGGGCCGAGCTGGTCGCGCAGATTCTCTTTCACCCGTTGATCGAGAACGGCGCGTTTCCGCAGCAGGATTTTACCCTCGAACGACAGTTTTTAATCGACACCATTGAAGCGCAGATCAACGACAAGCGCTCCTATGCCGTCACCCGCTGCCGCGAGCTGATGGGCAGGGGGGACCCGGCGGCGCTGCAAAAGTACGGCACCGTAGAGCAGGCGAAGGCGCTGACCCCCGAGGGCGTGGCAGCGGCTTATCAAAGCCTGATCAGCCGCGCGGCGGTTGAGATCGTATTTGTTGGCTCGGGAGATCCCTCGCAGGCGTCCCGTGTGATGAAGCGCGCGTTTGCCGGACTCAAGAGAAATCCCGGCTTGTTTGTTCCGAACCGGATCGTCGAGCGGGCGGACGAGGTTCAAGAGGTGACCGAGCGGTTTGACGTGGCGCAGTCCAAGATGGTATTGGGCTTTCGCACCGGCTCGAATCCAGAGGCGAGGGATCACACCGCGATGCGGCTGATGGCCGCGCTTTACGGCGGCACCCCCTCGTCCAAGCTCTTCCTGAACGTCCGGGAGCGCCTGTCACTCTGCTATTACTGCGCCGCCCGGTATGATCGGATCTCCGGCATCCTGATGGTTGACTGCGGTGTGGAGCAGCAGAACATCGAAGCGGCAAGACGCGAGATTCTCGCTCAGCTTGAGGAAATCAAGCAGGGGAATTTTGAGGAGGAAACGCTCCAAAACACCCGGCTGCAGCTGGTCAACAGTCTGCGAGCCATCTCCGATTCGCCCGGCTCGCTCGAGGATTGGTATCTTGGCAGAATCCTCTCCGGCACGGTCATTCCTCCGGAGCAGGAGATCCGCGTCCTCGAATCGGTGACCCGCGAGGAGATCATTGCGGCTGCGAACAAGGTTACCCTCGACACTGTAT
>CAZVAV010000120.1:0-6156 GCA_964625135.1 uncultured Oscillospiraceae bacterium
ACCGCGAAACAGTCCGGGAGCTGCTTGCGAAGGATTTTTGCGCCTGCTCGTTGATCGAGGGCGTCGAAAATCTGTATATTATCGTGGAGGTATTCGCGGGAGAGCAAAGCGCCTTGGTAGAAATCCGGGAATATCACAGCAACATCACCAAGCTTGTCAAGAACGGGAAGCTCCTCTTCTCGAAGGAAGAGGAACAAGGCGATTCGGACGAAGCGGCCATTGACAAAAGCCAAATTAACCTGCAATCGATTTTTGAATTTGCAGATGCTTTGAAGCTTGAGGATGCAAAGAGCGAGCTGGCGAAACAAATTTTATATAATACTACCATTTCTCAAGAGGGTTTGCAAGGCGACTGGGGCGTACAGGCGGGAAAATCACTCCTGTCACAGGAAGCAAACCCCAACCTGCACCTGCGTGCGCGTGCGGCGGCGGCAGCAGGCAGTGACGCGCGGATGAGTGGTTGTGCCCTGCCCGTTGTGATTAACTCGGGCAGCGGAAATCAAGGAATTACCCTCACCATGCCGCTCGTTACCTATGCCCGGGAATTTGACGTCCCCGAGGAGAAGGTGTACCGGGCGCTCGCCCTGGCAAATCTCGTTGCCGTGCATCAGAAAAAATATATCGGACAGCTTTCCGCCTATTGCGGCGTGGTCAGCGCGGCCACCGCCTCCGCCTGCGGCATCGCCTATATGCTGCTGCGTGAAACGGCATCGCAGCAGGAGCTGTATCGTGTCGTAAGCGATACCATCACAAACAGCATCTGCACCATCGGCGGAATGGTTTGTGACGGTGCGAAATCCAGCTGCGCCACCAAAATCAGCATTGCGGTTGAGACCGCCCTCACGGCGCTCGATCTTGCAATGCGTCAAAATGTATTCCAGGCGGGAGAGGGCTTGACGATGGATAACGTCGAGGACACCATCCGGGCCATCGGCCGCATGGGCAAGAAGGGAATGCTCGGTACGGATGTGGAGATTATCAACATCATGCTGGGAAAATAGCGGAAGCTTCTTTTGATTGAAAGCAATGCAGCTTTCACAGATCATTTGCCAAAATATTTTGCTGCTTACGCATCAGGCGTTCTAAAATATAAGAAACGAAGGGTCGATCATGGAAAAAATTACATCAAAGACGTTTTACAAATTCCGTTATGTAAGTGAACCCAAGCTTTCGCCCGACGCGAAAACAATTGCCTTTATGGTTAAGCGCATCAACGAGGGAAAGAATGGATATGACAGTGATCTTTATATCCATGAAAACGAACAGGTTCGCCAGCTCACACAGGGCGGCGATGCCGGGAGCTTCCTTTGGGCGCAGGATGGCAGCATCTTATTTGCCGCTGCCCGCGACGCAAGAGACGCTCGCCGCATCAAGGACGGAGAAGCGCTCACCGTTTTCAACCGCATCTCCCCTGTGGACGGAGAGGTGGAAAGGGCCTTTGAGATTCCGGTGCGTTCGGCACAGCTTACCGCGATCGGAAACAATCAGTATCTCGTTTTGGGCAAGCACGACAACAACGTGTTGCAGCCCAATGAAGAGAAGGGCGCGGTGACCACCCTCACCGAGATTCCCTTTTGGGGCGAATTCGGCCTTGGCTATACCAGTCAGGTGAGAAACCGTCTTTATCTGTACAACAGTGCCACCGGGGAGCTGCTCCCGATTACCGGCCCGTGGTTTAATGTGGTGAAGTTCCAGTATGCGGATGGCAAGGTCGCCATCGTCGGCATGGAATATAACGCCAAGGCAACCCGGCTTTACTCGCTGTCCTGCTATGACGTTGCGGCAAACAAGCTGACACAGCTCATCGAGCAGGACACCATGCACATCTTTGGCTGCGCCCCCTTTGGCGACGAGATTATGTTCATGGGCAACACCGCTACCCCGTATGAGCATGATCGTGAGAACAACAACTTCTACCGGATGCCCGCGACGGGCGGCGATTTTACCCTTGTGATGGAATATGACCACAACATCGGCGGCGGAAACGGTACCACCGACGCGAAGATGGGCGCCGGGCAGACGTTCCAGCGGGTGGGCGATCGGCTGTATCTGCTTTCCACACGGGTGGACAGCATCGGGCTCTACTCGATTGACCTTTCCGGCGATTGGCGCGAGGAGGATTACAAGCAGGGCTTGATCTTCGCCTTTGACTGCCGCGGCGGCCGCACCGTCACCTCGGCGATGTACGGCGAAAAGCTGGCCGAGCTTTATGAGAACGGTCGGCAGATCACCCATTTCAACGACGCGCTGACGGCGGAGCTTTCAATGTCTACCCCCGTCTATCAGGAGGTTCGCACCAGCGACGGCCTTACCATCCACGGCTGGGTGATGAAGCCGATCGGCTATGAGCAGGGCAAGCAGTACCCCGCGATTCTGCACATTCACGGCGGCCCGCCCACCATCTTCTCGGATGTTCTGCACTGCGAGCATCAGCTTTGGGCGAACAACGGTTATTTTGTCATCTTCTGCAATCCCCGCGGCAGCGACGGCAGAGGCTTTGATTTCCGCAACCTGACCGGAAAGTACGGCGATTGGGATTATGTCAGCATCATGGACTATCTCGACGGCGTGCTTGCACAGTACCCCGAAATCGACCAGAAGCGTCTGGGCGTCACGGGCGGCAGCTACGGCGGCTATATGACCAACTGGATCATCGGCCACACCAACCGATTTGCCGCCGCGGTCAGCCAGCGTTCGATCTCCGACTGGGTCACCTTTGAATACACCGCTATCCGGGGCTTCTATCACAGCATCTACAAGCACGGCACCCGCGCGGGCGAAAATCCCGAGCTGCTGTGGGATTGCTCACCGCTCAAATATGCCGAGCGTTCCACCACCCCCACGCTGTTCATCCACTCGGACAACGACCATGTCTGCTGGCTCAGCGAGGGTCTGACCATGTTTTCCGCGCTCAAGACGGCCGGGTGCCCCGCGAAGATCTGCATCTTCCACGGGGAAAACCACGAGCTTTCTCGTTCCGGAAAGCCCACCAACCGAATTCGCCGCATGGACGAAATTCTCAATTGGTTTGAGAATTATTTGAAGTAAGAGGCCTTGCACGGACAACCTCTGCGCGCACCGCCTTTCCGATGAGAATGAGAAAAAGGAGCCATTTGTGATCGAAAGACCTGAAAAATTCAAGCTGTCAGACAAGCAAAAAGCCGTTCTGTTTATGCTGCTGTCCGCCGGGGGCTTTGCCACCATGAGCATGCTGGTGAAGCTGTCCGGCAGTCTGCCGCTCATGCAAAAAAGCTTTTTTCGCAATTTTATCGCTGCCATTGTCGCGCTGGTCTCGATGAAAAAAATCGGCGTTCCCTTTGTGGTACAAAAGCAAAACAGAAGCGCGATGCTGGCCAGATCGGTGCTCGGCACCATCGGCTTAGTGTGCAACTATTACGCGGTCAGCCATATGATTTTACCCGATTCGACGATTCTGGCAAAGCTCAGCCCCTTTTTCACCATTTTATCCTCGTGGTTTTTGCTGCGGGAAAGGGTAAGCAGACGCCAGTGGATTGCAATTACACTTTCCTTCGTGGGCTGTACCTTTGTTGTGCAGCCGAGCTTTGCCAGCGGAAGCATGTTCCCCTCGATGATTGCGATTTTGGGTGGAGTTACCGCGGGAATTGCATACACCTACGTCAGACTTTTGACCCAAAGGGGCGAAGAAAAGACAATGATCATCTTTTGCTTCTCCGCCTTTTCCTGCCTCGTGTCGGTACCGTTTCTTCTGTTTCACTTTGCGCCGATGACCTTGGCGCAGCTTGTGATGCTGATCGGCTCCGGCGTGGCGGCCGCGGTCGGACAGTTTGGCATGACCAACGCCTACGCATTGGCGCCCAGCCGCTTTTTGGGGCCGTTTGAATATTCTCAACTATTATTCAGCGCCGCTTATGGCTATTTTATCTTTCAGGAAGTCCCAACCGCGATGGGTCTGCTCGGATATTGCGTAATTTTACTGGTTTCACTTTGGATGCTTCGCAGCGACCGATAAAGTAAGCGCATATCACACCAAATGCAAGCCGAGCTTTAAGGCGTCGGTTGTGTGGTATCTGCTAAAAGCTGTTGGATGCCGCATTTAAATTGTTGTATAATGTCTAATAAGCTTGAATCGTCAAGCGGGATTTCGTTTGGGAGAATATTTCACAACAAGGAGAATTGAAGATGAAAAAACGAGTTATGAGTCTCTTTCTCGCTGGCGCGCTGCTGGCAAGCTTGCTGTTAACCGCCTGCGGGGGAAATAGCACCAGCAACAGCCCCGCTTCCAATGGCAGTGGAGAAACCACCGCTGCTTCCACTAAGGACGGCCTTGTTTTCGGAGTGCCCAGTGAGCCTACTACCATGGATCCCTTGACCGCTGCCGAGCGGATCACCTTCCTGCCCACGCACGCAATTCATGACACGCTGCTTGCCGAAACCGACGACGGCAAGATTGTCGGCAACATCGCCGAAAGCTGGGAAGTTTCGGATGACGGCCTTGTCTACACCATGAAGATCAAAGAGGGTGTTAAGTTCCACGACGGTCAGGACATGACGGTCGAAGATGTGATTTTCTCTCTCGAGACAATCTGCAAGAACAAGCCCGACCTGTTTGGCATCATCCACAACATCACCAAGGTGGACGATACCCATTTTAGCTTTACGCTTGATTATGCGTTTTCTCCTGTTTTGAACATTCTGACCATGACCCATGCAAGCATTGTTTGCAAGGCGACCTACGAAGCAGACGTAGAAGGCTACGCCCGCAAGCCCAACGGCACCGGCCCCTTCAAGTTCGTCAGCTGGATGAGCGGTGAAAACATCGTTCTCGAGCGCAACGAGAACTACTGGAAGGGCGAGGTTCCGATGAAGAGCCTGACCTTCCGCATCATCTCCGAGGAAGCGACCGAGCTGATCGCGCTGGAAGCCGGGGACATCGACGCCTACATTCAGGTTTCGCAGAGCAACCGCGGCCTGATCGAGAGCAACCCCGACCTGAAATTCTATGCGGTTCCCGCCGGACAGGTTTATACCCTCGCATTCAACAACGGCACTTATTCCAACGGCAAAAAGAGCATTTTCGCTGACAACAAGGCGCTGCGCCAGGCGATCTGCTATGCCATCAACAAGGAAGACGTTGTTGCGCTTGCCATTGACAACGCGGCCGATCCCCTCTATACGCCCTTCCCCTCCTTTATCGAGAACTATCCCGCCAACTTCGACGGAAACGTTTACAACCTCGATAAGGCAAAGGAAAAGCTGGCAGAAGCCGGTTATCCGAACGGCTTGACCTTCACCATCAAGACCACGACCCAGAGCGGCTATTCCAAGCCCGCGGAGGCCATTCAGGGTCAGCTCGTCAACATTGGTGTGACCGCTGAGCTGCAGACGATGGAGCGTGGCACCTACCTGCAGGAGGTTTACAACAACTTTGATTATGACGCCACCATCTGGGCCGTCTCCTGCGACTACCCGAACATGGACAGCGGCGCTTACCGCCGTTTCTATTCCGGTAACATCAAGCCCACCCAGAACTATATGCAGATCAACGATCCCGAGCTGGATCAGGCGATTCTGGACAACCGTCTGACCGTCAACGCGGCGGATCGCGCGAAGTATGTCGAGCGCGTATGCGAAATCATCCGCGACGAAGCCTACTGCCTGCCGCTTTATTCCTCCCCCGCGACGCTGGCCGCCAATGTGAACCTGAAGAATGTCAACATCAACTACGGTTCGGTTGTTGATTTCTCCACCTGGGCCTGGTAAACAGCGTAAAGGAAATGCTGTGAGCCTTGATCGGTGAGCAGTACAACAAGCAGTCCGTGCTATTTCAAGTAAAACCGCCAGGTAGGTATCTTAAAAATGCTTATCTGGCGGTTTTGAAAATGATTGAGAGGACGTGTTTCTTTGCTCCGTTACATTGTCAAACGTCTATTGATGATGATCCCAGTTGTATTGGGCATTTCATTTATCATTTTTGCAATTGTCAGCATTACACCCGGTGACCCCGTCCAGCTGATTATGGGCGCGGACGCCGACCCCGTGATGATGGAAGCAAAGCGTGTGGAATTGGGCCTCAACGACAATTTCGTGGTTCGCTATGTAAAATATATTGCAAACGTCTTAACCGGTGATCTGGGCAACTCCTATCGAACCGGCCTGCCTGTTTTGGGCGAAATT
>CAZVAV010000121.1:0-6126 GCA_964625135.1 uncultured Oscillospiraceae bacterium
GTCTCGTTGTGGTCGACGAGTCCTATATGGATTTCTCGAATCAAACGGTTCTCGATCTCGCCAGCACCTATGAAAACCTCATTGTGCTGCGTACCCTGTCCAAGGCGATGGGGCTTGCCGGAGCACGGCTCGGCTTTGCGGTTTCCACCCCCGCGCTGACCTGGGCGATGCGCTCGGTGCGCGACGCCTATAATATCAGCGCCGCCGATCAGGCCATTGGAACGGTGCTGCTTTCGCATCCGGAGCACCGGGAGCGGACGCTCGAGGAAATCGCCCGGCTGATGGCGCTGCTCAACCGTCGTCTCGCCTCGATTGCCGCGCGGGCTACCCGGCGGATGACCGTCTATCGGTCGGTCACCAACTTTGTTCTTATCCGGCTTGCGGATGCGGATGTCGTCAGCGCCGCGATGCACGAGCGGGGCATTTCGCTGCGGCAGCTTGACAGCGAGCTAATCCGCATCAGCGTCGCCCCGGAGGAGACACTCAACCGGGTGCTCGAGCTACTCGAGCAAACCGTCTGCCAAAGGGAGGAATAGCCGATGCGAACTGCTGCAATTCATCGTTCCACGCGCGAGACCGACATTGATCTGCTCCTCTCGCTGGATGGGGGAGAACACGAGATTCAAACGGGGATCGGTTTTTTTGACCACATGCTGACGGCATTCGCCGTGCATGCCAAGGTCGGCTTGCAGGTGTCCTGTCGGGGAGATCTCGCGGTCGACAGTCACCACACGATTGAGGATGTCGGCATCGTCCTCGGGCAGGCGTTTGCGCAAAGCGTCGGCGACCGGTCGGGGATCGCGCGGTACGGCAGCTTTTTGATTCCAATGGACGAGGCGCTTGCCCTCTGCGCGCTCGATATCAGCGGCAGGCCGTTTCTTGTCTTTGACTGTGCGTTTTCCTCCGACCGGATCGGAGAGTTCGATACCCAGATGACCGAGGAGTTTTTTCGTGCCTTCGCGATGAACGCCGGGGTGACGCTGCATTGCAAGCTGCTCTACGGAAAAAACGATCATCATAAGGCGGAGGCGCTGTTTAAGGCGTTTGCGCACGCGCTCGCCCAAGCGGTGACGACAACCGGCGGGGCGGCGCTGTCCTCGAAGGGGATGCTCTGATGCCGGAGCAGGGGAGGGGATCAATATGATCGCAATTGTGGACTATGGCGCGGGAAATCTGTTCAGCGTAAAAAATGCCTGCGATTTTCTCGCGCTCGAAACGGTGATCACCGGCGACCCCGCCGTGCTGCAAGCGGCGGACAAAATTATTCTGCCGGGCGTGGGGGCGTTTCCCGATGCGATGAAAAAGCTCGGGGCTGCCGGCTTGGTTTCGGTACTGCGGGAGCAGGCGAAAAAAAAGCCGCTGCTCGGCATCTGTCTGGGGATGCAGATGCTTTTTGACTATTCAACCGAATTTGAAAAAACCGAGGGGCTCGGCTTGATCCCCGGCTATGTCGACCGGATCTTCTGCGGGGAGAAAAAGCTGCCGCACATCGGCTGGAACGAGCTGGTCATCCGGCAAGCCTCGCCGCTTCTCACCGCCGCAAGGGATGGGGATTACGTCTATTTTGTCCATTCGTTTGCCGCCGTCTGCGACAAGCGCTATCTGCTGGCAACCACCGAGTACGGCTGCACCGTCCCGGCGCTGGTGGGCAACGGCAACATTTACGGGGCGCAGTTTCACCCCGAGAAGAGCGGCGCGGTCGGCATCGCAATGCTCGAAAATTTTGCAAAGGTGGTGGCGGGGGAATGATTATTCTACCGGCAATCGATATCAAGGACGGCCGCTGTGTCCGGCTGGTTCAGGGAAATTTTCGCACCGTTTCACAGGTGGCGGACGATCCGCTGCAAACAGCCGAGACCTTCCGCAAGGGCGGCGCGGTCTGGCTGCATATGGTGGATCTCGACGGAGCGCTTGAGGGCAAGCGAAAAAACGAGGAAGTTTTCCTCGAGGTGGCGGCCAACTCCGGGCTTAAGGTTGAGCTGGGCGGCGGAATCCGGGATATGAAGACGATAGAGGATTACCTCTCGCACAAAATCGCGCGGGTCGTGCTCGGTTCGGCAGCGCTGTCCAATCCCGGTCTTGTCGCCGAGGCGGTTCGTGAATTCGGTGCGCAGCTCGCGGTGGGAATCGATGCGAAGAATCGCAAGGTAGCCACCCGGGGGTGGCTGGATACCAGCGAGATGGATTTTATCGAGCTTGCCCAGCGGATGGAGGACATGGGGGTTCAGACGCTGGTTTTCACCGACATTTCAAGGGATGGCACCCTGAAGGGGCCGTCGATTGAAGCGCTGCGGGAGCTCTCCGGCGCGGTCTGCTGCAAGGTGGTTGCTTCCGGCGGAATCGGCACGATTGAGGATGTCAAGGCTTTGATGAAGGAGGGACTTTACGGCGCGATTTGCGGAAAATCGCTCTACGCCGGGACGCTCGGGCTCGGCGAGGCGGTGCGGCTGGGAGGTGACCAGAATGTTGGCTAAACGGATTATCCCCTGCCTCGACGTCAAGGACGGCCGGGTGGTCAAGGGAGTCAATTTTGTCGGCCTGCAAACGGTCGGTGATCCGGTCGAATGCGCGATGGCCTACAACGCGCAGGGCGCCGATGAGATCACCTTTCTCGACATCACCGCCACCCATGAGGGGCGCGGCACCATGCTCGACGTGGTGCGCCGCACCGCCCGAAAGGTTTTTGTTCCGCTCACGGTGGGCGGCGGCATCGGCTCGGTGGAGGATATCCGCAAGCTGCTGCGGGCGGGGGCGGACAAGATTTCGCTCAACTCGGCGGCGGTACGCACCCCCGGCCTGATTGCCGAGGGAGCCGAGGCGTTCGGCAGCCAATGTATCGTCGTGGCCATCGACGCGCGCAGAACCCCGCAGGGGGGCTTTACCGTCGTCATCAACGGCGGCAGGATCGACACCGGGCTTGAGGCGATCAGCTGGGCGCGGCGGGTCTGCGAGCTGGGCGCGGGGGAGCTTTTGCTCACCTCGATGGACGCCGACGGAACCAAGAACGGCTTCGACCTCGAGCTGACCGACCTCGTTTCAAAGGCGGTGGGGGTTCCGGTCATCGCCTCCGGCGGATGCGGCAGGCTGGAGCATTTTTCGGAGGTCTTCCAGCAGACCGGCGCAGACGCGGCGCTGGCCGCCAGTCTCTTTCACTATGGCGAGCTGACCGTCGGGCAGGTCAAGGAACACCTGCTCGCGTGCAACATTCCGGTACGGAGGTGAGTGAATGCAGCAACCGATCGATCTCGAACGCTTTTTTCAAAAGGGTGAGCTGATTCCCGCCGTCGTGCAGGAGCAAGCAACTGGCGAGGTGCTGATGCTCGCCTACATGAACCGCGAAAGTCTGGCACTCACGCTAAAGACCGGCTACACCTGGTTTTACAGCCGTTCCCGGCAGGAGCTTTGGAACAAGGGGGCAACCTCGGGTCACCTGCAAAGGGTGCTTGCCCTCTACGGCGACTGTGATGACGACACCCTTCTTGTGCTGGTTGAGCAGACCGGCCCGGCCTGTCACACCGGTGCGCACAGCTGCTTTTTCAACAAGCTGAATTAGGATTGTGGAAAATTCGGGCTTTCAAGCAAAGCGGGCGCATTGCAGAATTTGCAGTGCGCCTGCTTTGCTTCGGTGTCATTTTTTCTTTCTGGGGAATTGGCGTCGTACCATCTCGACGCTGGGCAGGGGGGAACGGGTGGAGGGGATGAAGGCGGCTTTAGAACGATCGGCGGGCGGGTGAATTTTCGCCGCAGCCCGAGAAGATTTTTGAACAGGTGGCGGATCATCCGCTTCCTCTTCGGAAAAAAGCAGTTCATCCGCGAGGGCAAATTCTAACGGATCGACCACGCCGTCCTGATCGAGGTCAAACAAATCAAACATCAATATGCCTCCCGTTGTCAGATAGGAAAAACATAGCATAAAACGCAGAAAAAGTACAGTAGGTGTGCTGTTGGTCTGATCGCACAGAAAAATTCTCTTGACAAAGCGGAACTTGTGTATTTATAATAAGAAAAAGAGATGTTCATGATTTGTCCCGAAATGTTGTGAAATTTGTTCACAGAATGGGAGGCCGTATGGAATCCTTACATTCGGTGTTTGTCATCGGTGAATCCCGCACCAATGAAGATAACGCCATCACCAAAATTTATAATTCCTTTTACATGGCCTTTGAGGTGGATGATACAACCGGAAGAATTGTGGATTTTGGCTGCACCCATACACTGGAGCTGACCGAAGCCTTTCTCCGTAAGCTCTTTTTGAATCAGGAGTTTTTGTCGGTTGATTCGTGGCTCGAGCGGGAACTGGGGCTGCGGTATGGGGGCTCCTCCCGCAAGGCGGTGCTGGTTTCCTACCGGGATGCCGCCAAGCGGTACCGCGCAATGAAGGATAAGGCCTAAAATTGAAGCTGCTGCTTCACTTCGCCGGATATGGACTTCCACCATGTCGCCGCGGATGAAACCCAGCCGAAACAGGCGTATTGATACGTTCTTGTTTTTGCTGGGCTTTTTTGTTGGTTTTTGTCCGACCTTGCCATTTTTCGGTTCGGATATATTCGGGTGGTGACCCGTTTATAGGTAAGCTTGCCCAAGAAATGAAAGGAGAAATGACTATGATTACCAACGGCTTTACCTACATCGCGGCTCTCGCGTTTCTGGCCGCCTGCCTCGTCGGGGCCCAGAAGCTCACAAAGTCGAAGTTTTTTGACTTTGTTCCCCCGGTGGTACTGCTCTATCTGATCGCCATGCTCTGCTGCACCTTCGCGGTGTGGGATCCCGCGGCGACCAAGGCGGCATATAATGCCGTAAGAAACCCGATCCTCTATGCGATGATCTTCCTGATGCTGCTGCGCTGCGATATCCGGCAGATCATGAAGCTCGGCCCCCGTATGCTGGGCGGCTTCTTCTGTGCCTCCATCTCGATCGGTATCGCCTTTACCGTAACCTATGCCGTTATGGCGCCCTGGCTGGGAGAAACCGCATGGCGCGGCTTGGGCGCGTTGAGCGGCTCTTGGATGGGTGGCTCGGGCAACCTCGTTGCCGTGGCGGACGCCCTTGGCGCAACCGAGGCCGAGCTGGCTGGCGCTTCAATTGTCGATTCGATTGACTATTCTCTGTGGGTCATGTTCCTGCTGTGGGCCATCAACCTCGCCCCGAAGTTCAATAAGTGGGTGAAGGCCGACACCTCCAAGCTCGACGAAGTTTCCCGCCGCCTCGACGCGGAGTTTTCCGACAGCAAAAAGCGCACCGTCGATTTTCCCTCGCTGATGTTCCTGTTGGGCCTGAGCCTTGTGATCTCGGCGGGCTGCACCAATCTGGGAACCTTCCTGCGCGACGCGTCCCCTGCGTTCCTTCAGGTTTTTGACGTGGCCACCTATCGCATCGTCCTGATCTCGATCGTCGGTCTGGTGCTGGCGATGACACCGATCGGCAAGATTGCGGGCTCTACCGAGCTGTCAAACATCATGCTGTATATGGTCATCGCGTTGATTGCGTCCCGCGCCTCCCTGTTTGAGCTGGGCGAAATGGTCAACTGGGTGCTCGCCGGCTTCGTCATCCTTGCCATTCACGGCATTCTGATGCTGGTTTGTGCCAAGCTCTTTAAGCTCGATATGTTCACCTGCGGCGTTGCATCGCTTGCCAATATCGGCGGAACCGCTTCCGCCCCCATTCTGGCTGCCTCCTATTCCGGCTCGCTGGTGTCGGTCGGCGTTTTGATGGCGCTGATGGGCTATGTGGTTGGAACCTTTGGCGGAATTGGCGTGGGCTACGCGATGTCGATCTTCGCCCGGTAAAGAAAGGGTTCCTCTTTTCCGGCGGGCGCGGGAATCCCGCTCCCGCCTCTCTCAAAAAACACGCCGCCCGATGGGAAGGAGTGCACTATGCGTCCATATGCTTTAATTGATCTTCACTGCGATACCCTCACCGACTGGAAGTACACCAGCACCGGTAACCCTGATACCCTTGACGACCCCAAGCGGGTATTCTCCCTTTCGGCAATTCCCGAGGATGTACGTTGGGCTCAGTTCTGTGCAATTTTCATTCCGGACGAACAGCGCGGACAGGCGGCCATCGATTACTTCGATTTTAACCGCGAAAGCTTTGATCGGCAGATGAAAAAGTTTTCCGACCGGG
>CAZVAV010000122.1:0-6102 GCA_964625135.1 uncultured Oscillospiraceae bacterium
CGCCGCCCGTCTGGGATTCGGATGAGCCGCCGCGCGGGACAGCACCTCTTCAAAATTTGCAAATCGCATGTTATCTCTCCCATTCACAAAAACGGACAAAGCCGCTTAATCATAATCATCATCCAAATCATTGTCATCATGCGGGACGATCTTTACCGATAAAACCTTGCCCTCCGGCGCGCCGCAGCAGGGGCAGCAGAAAAGACCCGGGCGGCTGGCCCGCAAAGAAAAATATCCCCGGCAACCGCTACAGTAAAAAAGACCGATCCGCCGCATCTGCTTTTCGAGCTCGCTTGCTTCTTCTTCGGTGATCCTCACCGACGTCACCCCCTGTCAAATCAGTCCGGAATCGGAAAACGAAATGTAGTCGTCCCGCGCAACAATGATATGGTCGATCAGCTCCACCGAAACCAGCCGGAGTGACTCGGCGACCCGTTCGGTCATTCGCAGATCGGCGCTTGAGGGAAGCGCAAAGCCCTGAGTGTGGTTGTGAGCAAGCGCCGCGACAGACGCGTTGCATCGCAGTGCGGTCTCAACAATCGTCCGGGTCATAACCGCCACCTGATCCACACTCCCCTCGGCAAGCAACGAGCAGTTCAGGAGCTTTCGCTTTTTGTCCAGACAGAGCAGGTAAACCTGCTCATTATTTTTCCCGATAAAAAGCGGTCGAACATATTCGCCAAGCTTTTTTGCATCATTGAGCACCACCCCCGCGTCATTCTTGTCATGCAGGTAGCGCCGGGCAAAGAGCGGGATTGAGGAGAGCAGCGTCGCGCTGGAGGGGCCTACTCCCGGCACCTTGAGCAGCTCGGCGCGGGGCGCCTCCAGCACGCCGGAGAGAGAGCCGAACCGTTCGAGCAGCCGGTGGGCAATCGGATTCGTGTTGGCGCGCGGCACCGAATAAAAGAGAATCAGCTCAAGCACTTCGTGCGGCTCAAAATGATCGATTCCCTCTCGTTCCAGCCTTTGGCGCAGCCGTTCGCGGTGTCCTTCGTGCTCCCCCATTTTGTCCCCTCCCTTCTCGTTGCTTCTGGGCTTCATTATAACGCAAGGGCAGGAAAATGAAAAGTATGAAAATCCCGATTCAAGGTTTCGCACCATTGAAGCATCTATTTGCTTTTTCGCTTTGACGCAGTAAAAAGCCGCCGCCCACGCGGGACAGCGGCTTCGAGCCGTCAACTTGTTTCCAGCTTGGCAATGCGTGTTTCCAGCTGCTCAATCCGTTCCAGTGCCTTTTGCAGCTCGATCGCGACCGGATCAGGGGTGTGGATGTGGTCGAGCTTGGAGGGATCAATCTTCTCCCCCGCCACCCGAACAACCCGCGCCGGCACGCCGACCGCGGTTGAGTCCTCCTCCAAATCGCGCAGCAGCACTGCGTTCGAGGCGATTTTACAGTTATCGGCCACCTGCACCGGGCCAAGAATTTTAGCGCCCGACCCGATCATGACGTTGTTGCCAATGGTCGGATGACGTTTTCCTTTTTCTTTGCCGGTTCCACCAAGAGTTGCGCCTTGATAGATGGTACAGTTATCCCCGACCTCCGCCGTTTCACCGATCACCACGCCCGAGCCGTGGTCGATCAGGATCCCATAGCCGAGCTTCGCGCCGGGGTGAATTTCCACGCCGGTGAGGAAGCGGGAAAACTGGGAAATCAAGCGAGCCGAAAAGAACATCTGATGCCGGTAGAGCCAATGGGCGGGGCGATGCAGCATAATGGCATGAACGCCCGAATAGAGCAGCAGCACTTCCGCCGTATTGCGGGCCGCAGGGTCACGTTCCTTCACAGCCTCGATATCCCGTCTGAGTCCTTCAAACACTGTAAAACCTCCTTTTCTCAAAATTCAGAACGGCATTTATCATAGCATATTTCATTCCGATTTGCAAAAATTTTAGAGGGCAACTAAAAATTGCCCTTGAAGCATCCTATGCCGCAGCCGATGACACGGTGCACCGCTTCTTCAAATGAGTAAAAGGAACATGGCTCGCTCCCAATTAGCGTTCATCCAAGATTTTTCCATCGAGCGAAAGGGTAATGGAACGCCAGGGAATCAATTTGCCGCAGCCCTTCAGCGCCTCCTGTACCGCCCGTTCGATCCCGCCGCAGCAGGGAACCTCCATCCGAACCACCGCCACGCTTTTGATATCGTTTTGCGAGAGGATTGCGGTAAGCTTTTCGGCATAGTCGGCCTCATCCAGCTTGGGGCATCCAATCACCGTTACATGTCCGTCGATAAAGTCCCGATGAAAGGATGCGTAGGCATAGGCGCAGCAGTCAGCGGCGACCAATAGCTTTGCCCCATCAAAATAAGGGGCGTTAACCGGAACCAGCCGGAGCTGAACTGGCCATTGATTGAGCGCGCTGCCGCCTGCCTCAGGAAGCCCCCCTGCCGGGCTTGCCGACGGGCGTCCCGCATTGCCTCCCAGCTTTTGCACCCTGGAGCCGGGGCATCCCTGTCCCTTTCCACCGTCTGTTGTCTGCTTTGTGCGTTCGTTCATCTGCTGTTCCACCGCCTCTTGATCAAAGGGCTCCGCCTCCCGCTCAACCACCGAAAGCGCGTCTACCGGACAGTTTGGCAGGCATGCGCCCAAGCCATCGCAATAGTCATCGCGCAGCAGCATCGCTTTTCCGTCCACCATGCCGATTGCGCCCTCATGGCAAGCCTCGGCACAGGCGCCGCAGCCATTGCAGCGCTCGCGGTCTATTTGAATAATTTTTCTGATCATCTTGTATTCCTCCTCTGAATTTCTTGACCTGATGCTGCTATCATAGAACAAAGCAGAAAGAATGTCTGTTGTTATTCCAACACAAAGCGCCCAAAACAGATTTCTCTGTCCTGAGCGCTTGTCGTTAGATTTACTTTGCGGTTTCCACGGTGGTGGAGTTGATGACCACATCGGTCACCGGCTTGTCACCTGTGCCGGTTTGAACCCGGGCAATGGCGTCGACAACATCCATTCCCTCGATCACCTGCCCAAAGACGGTATGCTTGTAGTCGAGAGTCGGCGTGCCGCCCACCTCAATATATTTCTCCAGCGCCGCACCGAACCGAGCGCGCACTTGTTCGGTGATCCCCTCCTCAAGCTTTTTCTGAATCTCGGCATTGAGGACATCAACATAGGCCTTCATTTCCTCCGAAGCAGCGCCCGAAGCGGCCTTTTCATTCATCTTCATCGTACCCTGATAGATTTCGGAATTCGGCAGCATATAGTTGAGCAAAACCTTGTCGGCGTTCTCCGCAGTAACCCGGTAGCCGCTGTCGGGATATTGAGCCGCATCCTCCTGCACGATAAAGAACTGGCTGCCGCTGGTACCATATCCGGCATTGGCCATCGAGACAGCGCCACGAAAATTATAGAGGTTATCTGAGAACTCGTCGGGAAGCGGAGCTCCAAAGGCGCTCTCACCGCCGGTACCGGTGCCCAGCGGATCTCCGCCTTGAATCATAAAGTCCTCAATTACACGGTGGAAGATGACCCCGTCGTAATAGCCGTCCTTACAGTGGGTTACAAAGCTCTCCACCGTTTTTGGAGCGGCCTGCGGGAAAAGCATCATCTTAATGTCGCCCATCGTGGTGTGAAGGGTAACAATCGGGGTGCCGACTTCGGGCGCGGCGAACTGGGGCAGATAGCCCTGCTGCCAAGCGGCAACCGGTTCTCCGGAGGAAGGCTCCTGAGAAGAAGCCGCAGAGGACGAGGGCTCGGCGGAGGAAGAGACAGCGGAGGAGGCGGGTGAACCGCATCCAACAAAGAGCAGGCAGCCTGCCAGCAGGAGCGCCGCTTTTTTTTGCATCATAGAAAAAAACCATCCTTTTTTGATCATTCCCGACAAAGCAGACGCTTTGCCGCATTGTTTGCTATTATACCACACGAGGGTGAAAAAATGGTGTCCATTTTGTTGCAGTGGAAAAAAAGTCCGCCGAAGCAGCAGCCTCAGCGGAGGATTCCATCGATCACAGTGGTGCGGCCGGGAGCGGACGGCTTTTGCCGGAGATCGAGGTGATGCTCAGCTTAAGCACCGTTGTTCGGGTCACCATCTCATCGGGGAAGGAAAATTCCTGCTGCTCGCTGTAATGACGCATCAACGCCGAAAGTCCCCGGCGCTTTTCCCCGAGGTTCTCTACCAGCGAAAGAATCCCCTCACCGATCACGCTTTCATAGGCCATTCCCCATCCACAGGGCTGTGCCGCGCGAATCAGCGCAAGCGAATGATCGGCCTCAAACCCCACCGCGGGGCTTTGCAAAAGCAGGGACAGCTTACGCCCCTCGGGCGCACAGTGAAAATAGAGTACCGTCTCACCGGCTTGCTGCTCCAAGCCAAAATTCATCGGCAGGATGTAAGGAACCGGCTCGGCCGAAAAGGCAAGCCGACAGACATCACAGCGCTGCAAAACCGCATAGGCCTCCTGCTCGGAAAGGGCGCGATCGTTTCTTCTCATTGGATGATTCATTTTGACACCTCCTTTTCTGTTTCCATGATAGCACAAGGCCGGGGTCGCCGCAACGGGCAGACCCCAGCCTTTTTCCTTTTTATTCAAGAATATAGATGTTAACCGTTTTTCTGCCGTTGAGCGCGCTTTCGATATAGGTCTCATAAAACAGGTCGACATCGATGATGTTCTGCATCAGGCCAAGGCCGGTATCGGCGGCGACGGCAAAGCCGTAAACAAAGCTGCCGTCGGGGCTTGCGATATACAGCTTGCTGCCGTAAGGAATCTCGGCGGCGCGCACCGCCACCGAACCGTCGGACAGCCGGAGCCGACTTGCGCCCCGCGCGCCAGTTCTGGCGCTGTAGCCGGTAGCCACCTGATTGGTCAACACCTTCTTATAGCGAACCGGTACGCCGTTTGCGTCGAGCGGAATCCCGAAATCAAGATCCGAAACCGGCTTGGCCGCCCCCTGCAAGACCAGCTGGGGAACCGGATGCTTCACGGTGACCGATTCGCTCAGCTCACGCGCCCGCAGCACGCCGTCAACCATCCGGTCGACATAGGTGAGCACCTGCTCCCCCTCCTGACCGGAAATCAGGGTACGGGAGCGGCCGTTGCGGATCAGCGAGTGCTCCTTATACTCTGTTTCAAACGGAATACTCCGCTTGACCACCGTGGTGTTGAGCTCCACTCTGCGGATCACGATCCGATCGTTTGGGGAAAGATAGAGTACCGGGGAAAGATTGATCTCATCATATTCGCCCAAGCGGATTCCCTCCTGCTTGAGCAATTCCCCTACGGTCATCTCGGTGGTCATCAGCGTGCGGGTTTCGCCATCCACCTGAATCGAAACCGGAAACGCCCTCTGGATGCTGATGACGCCCATCTTCCCCTCGAATCCGGAAAAATCCACCGAATCAAACGCCATTGTCACGATGCCGTTGTCATCCAGAATCTTTTCGGGCTCGCGGCGAAGGGTATACCGCAGCGTCGTGACGTCTCCGTCACGGATATAGATCGTTTTCATCTGCTCCGAAATGTAAAAGACGGTGAAAGCCAGCGCTAAGGATAGGCCGCAAACCCACAGGGATCGTCCCTGTAGCGTACGGCGCATCGCTCTCACCGTCCCAAACAATCGTTGTTTGATGTCTGTCATGAAATCCACCTTTGCATTAGATTGGCAATTCTGCCCTCCCTCGATCTTGGGAGATTATTTACCATATTATTCATCAACCGTCACTTTGTCAAGTTTGCAAGCGGATAAAATCGGCTTTTTGCCCCGCAAACTTTGCCTTTCTCTGTCGTTTGCCTGTAGGATTCTCCAAACATCAACTGTTTATACTTTTTGTTTTTGATTTTTTTTACAAATTGCTTTCAAAAGTCTTCGTCATTTTCAACAACGATCCTTGAATTTGCGATATTGATGCGCTTTTTAGCGATTTCTAAGCTTTTTTCGCGAAAAATCTCAACGATTCGGTGCAACGATCCCGCCACGATCAGTCACTGTTTAAGGGAAGGATTTCCACACAGGTCGCAACACAGGGAGAACTCAAAATAATTCGGAATTTTTGGATCGACCTTGAAGTCATCTGACCCCTTCTATCGTTCTATCCATATACGGGACATCAATACAGATCCGGCGAGGGAGCTTCCCGATGCCGAGGCAGGGCGGTGA
>CAZVAV010000123.1:0-6101 GCA_964625135.1 uncultured Oscillospiraceae bacterium
ATGATAGTTTCCGGAACGGATTTGTTCGGTGACGTTTTCATCCTCTTTTAATACGTGATAATAAAAAGACATCCCGGATTTTTTACCGATTTCATTGAGAATCGAAACAGACATCCCGCACAGCTCGCCCTCCTTGGTCTCAAAAGCAAAGGGCGCATATTGCGGGATAACCAGAACGCGTAGCTGCTGATGATTGCTTACATACTGCTGCTCATCCTTCGACAGAGAAAAATCGCCTATGGCGTTTTGAAAATATTTGGCACGAAGCCTGCTCTGATAGTAGGGGTCGGTGTTGTTGATTTTGTTAATTGCGTCATCCAATTCCTCGATCAGCGCTTCATTTCCCTTGGTGGACATAAAGTAAAAGGGACGAGGGGAAAATTCAGCAATCTGCTTTAGGTTCGGCAGAAAGGTGAGAGATACCTTGAGAAGAGCGTCGGCGGCTCCGCTTTCCAGCGCTTCCACCTGATCGTCCACGGTATCACAAGCAACATACTCACAGCGGATGTTTGCGTTATCCACGAAAGCGGCAAGCTCCGCGTTACGGGTAGTCGCTGTTTTCAGCACGGCTACCCGCAAGGGCTCCAAACGCATATAATTGGTTTCGTTGATGCTGTTATTGCTGTCAAGCACATCGAGCGTGGTATAAACCACGCCGTAATTCCGGTCGGGATAGAGGAACCTCTCCTCCAGTGCCTCACTGCGCAGCATGACCCCGATCAGATCGGCGTCCCCGGATTCTACCATTCCCATCCCGCTCACAATTTGTTCGTTAAGCGTCCTATTGGGGTAGGGGATGTATTCCAGCTTCCAGTTTGCGAATTCCGCGACCTTCTTTAAATATTCATAGGAATATCCGGAACGGCTTCCGTTTTCATCCATCTCAGTCAGGTACTTTTGTTCCGGATAAGCGACCCGGACGGTACGCCTGTTCATGGGCGCTTGCTTTTCGGCCGCCAAAGCGGTTGGCGCAATTACGACAAGCATCACAAGAAGCATTAGGAGGGATGCGATAATCCGCTTCATCCTCCGCCTCCTAATCATATAGCAGATGCTGCAGCTTTTCTTTTTCCCGCAGCACCGCATGATAATGCTGCTCTATCCGCTTTGTGCTGTTCGTATGATTTCTCGAAAGCTCTACGATCCTGCAAATTTCGACAAAAAGGGGCGTCAGTCCCAAATTCCCCGCAACGCCCTTGAGCGTGTGAGCATATTCAAAGACCGCCTTGCAGTCCCTGGTGCAAAGCGCATCGCCCAAGGCGGGAAAGGAGGGGTCCTCCAGAAAGGAGCGCAGGCAATCGTAATACAGTGCCTCATCGTTGACAAACCGTTCCATTACTTCGGGCCAGTTAACCCCATAGGCGGAAAGCGTTTCATTCAAATGCTTCACAGCTCTTCTCCTTTTTCACCGTAAATAAAATCAAACAAGGTCTGATACATTTGCTTTGGATCGATTGGCTTTGCCAGATGGGCGTTCATGCCGGCTATCTTTGACTTTTGAATATCGTCGTCGAAGGCATTGGCCGTCATCGCGATAATCGGAATCGTTTTGGCATCCGCCTTGCGCCAACGGCGGATATTGTGGGTCGCCTGTAGCCCGTCCATTTCCGGCATCCGGATGTCCATCAGGATCGCATCGTAATATCCAACCGGTGTGGTGGTAAACATCTCCATGGCGCGCAGCCCGTTTTCCGCATGCTCGACCAGAAAGCCCTTGCGCTCCAGCAGCTTTTTTGCCACCTCGACATTAAGCGGATGATCCTCGGCAAGCAGCACCCGCTTGCCCTTAAAATAGAAATCCTCTTTGATCTGGATGTCCTGCTCCGTCTGCTTTTCATTGAACGCTTTTTCAAACGCGGAGATGAGGGAAGACTTGAACATCGGCTTGCTCATCAGCAGGTTGACCCCCGCCAGCTTTGCGTCGTGTTCAATTGCCCCCCAGTCATACGCGGTCATGATAATGATGGTGACGTCCGGCCCCACGATTGCCCGAATCCGTCGGGCGGTTTCGATGCCGTCCATATCGGGCATTTTCCAGTCCACCAAAACCAGGTCGTAAAATTGCTTGTTATCCCACTTCTGCTTGACCTGATCGACTGCCTTTTTGCCGCTGTCCACCCACTCGGCTTTCACGCCGATCTCCTTTAGCGTGATCACGGCATATTCGCAAACGGTCACGTCGTCGTCCACCACCAGAGCCTTCAGCTCGGCAAAATTATAATGGGGCTTCTTTAAGTATCTTGTTTTTGCTTCCTCTGTAATGCCCAGCTTCACATCAACGGTGAATTCCGAGCCTACCCCAACGATGCTGCGCACGTTGATGCTGCCATCCATCATGGCCACGAGGTTTTTGCAGATTGCCAGTCCAAGACCGGTTCCGCCGTACATGGCGGTGGAACCCGATTGCTCCTGTGCAAACGCCTCAAACAGATGGGGGAAGAATTCCTCGGAGATGCCGCAGCCGGTATCGTTGACCACAAAACGAAGGACTGCGTCGTTTTTGCCCTTCTTCATCTGCCGCACGCTGAGGGATACCTTCCCATGCTCGGGCGTAAACTTCACGGCATTTGACAGAATGTTGATGATAATTTGCTGGAGCTTCATCGCATCTCCGATATAGTAATCCTCGACGTTTGGATCGACGATATTTTCGTAGTCGATGTTTTTTGCTCCCGCCTGTGTATAGCAGATGGAATTGATGCCGTTTAGAAATTCTTCAAAAGGGATTTTCTCGTTTTTCAAGAGCATCTTTCCGCTTTCAATCCTGCTCATATCCAGAATATCGTTGATCAGCGAAAGCAGGAAACGCGAGGAAATTCCAATTTTGCTGATGCAGTCCGCAACCTGTGCGTCATTTCCAATCGATTGTGCCGCAATGGTTGACATTCCGATAATGGCGTTCATTGGCGTGCGGATTTCATGGCTCATGCGGGAAAGAAAATCACTCTTTGCGCTGTTGGCCTGCTCCGCAGCAAGCAGCGCTGCTTGAAGCATGTCCTGATGCTGCTTTTGCTGGTTAAACAGCTCGGTCACATCGCTTCGCGTCAGAACAATCTGCTCGTTGACCTCGTTTAGATAAGCATACTGAATCCTCTTTTGACGCACGTTTTTCTCGGTATCATAGACGGAATAAACCGATGAGAAGATTTTTTTGCTTCTCAGGTTTTCGCGGATGGCCTCCGGCTCCCTGTCGGCGATGGCTCGCTCCACATCCTGTGGCACAACCACCACGCGATTGACCCGCTGCATCATTTCAAAATAATCATCCCCATGAGAGGGCGGCATTTGGATGCTGTCCTCATTGCCGAGATACAGCTTATAGTGGCCGGTTTTCAGGTCAATATAGGCGATGTAATCGTGTTCAATCGCCGTAACAGCCTGAATAATTCCGTCCTTGATTTTTTCTGTCTCAATATCGTAGGTATACATAAAGGACATGATGTCCTTTGTGTCGGGGTTTTGAAAGGTTTTCACCGTCGTATTGACCCAAATGACCGTGCCGTCATGTGCCTTGCGCTGATAATCAAGGCTATAGCTGGTATCCCCCTCGGAAAAAGCCCTCAGCACACGCTCCCGGTCGAGATATTTTCGGATCAAATCCTGCTCCTCCGGCGTAAAGCCGGTTTGTGCCAACGCCTCGGTTCCGACAGTGTAGAGCATCCCGTCGGTGGAGATCCCCATGTTGTCCTCCGCTATATAGGATTCCACCAGGTTTTGCGTAATGTTGGAGCGCACCTTCACCAGAAGATTATCGCTTTGGATTGCCTGGGAGAATTCCAGCTCCTCGCGATACCGTTGCTCCGCGATTTTGGTGGCCGTCACATCCTTGCCGACGGCATGGGCACAGATCGGGTTTCCGTTTTCATCAAAGACGGTGGTGTAGTCGATATGCTCGCACCACCAGCCGTCATGATTCAGTTCACGGCACCAAAATTCTCCCGAGACGGTGGGCGCACCGGCCTCCAGTCTTTGATACATTTCCAAAAAGTCCTTCGCGGAATCCTGCCGGATATAGCCGCTCTCCACCAGAGACTGGGGGACATTCGGCACAACGGTGTCGTGTCCGTGCCGGTTTTTGGAGGACTGTGTCTGAACAATTTCCTTGCGCTCAAAATCATAGGTCCAGAAGGCCACATCCGAGTTTTCGGTTGCAATGCGAAATTTTGCTTCGCTGAGCCGCAGAGCCTCCTCCATTTTCTTTTGCCTGGAAATGTCGGTGACATAGCCGTCAAAGACCTCTTCGCCGTTACGCAGGTTAAGGCTGCCGCTGACCAGCGTATGCTTCAACTTCTTTTTTCCTGTGATGATGCGCATTTCCCACTCCACATTTTTTATGTGGTTTTTCTGCGCATGAGAAAGCACCTCGTGCACATGGGGCAAATCCTGGGGATGAATAAAAATCCCACAGCTTTTTCCAACTAGCTCCTCGGGCTCAAATTCATGAACTTGAAAATACAAATCATTGCCATAAAGCAGGGTGAACTGCTCGTCCATTCGGACGGTATAAACGCCCCCGATATGAGAAGCACGATACAGGTCTAACTCATATTGCCGGTAATCAGCAATCGCTTGACAGGGTGTGTTGGCACTCATATAAAAAGATCCTCCTCTTTTTTGGGGGTGTTTTCCGGGGGCTCGAGCGCTTTGAGCAATGTCCGGTAGAAGAGTGTCGGGTCAATCGGCTTTGCAAGATGAGCCGACATGCCGGCATCCAGTGATTTTTGAATATCCTCTTCAAAGGCATTGGCTGTCATCGCAATAATCGGGATGCTTCGCGCATCGCCGCGCTCTAGGCTTCGGATGGCTCTGGTCGCTTCAAGACCATCCATCACGGGCATACGAATATCCATTAAGATGGCGTCGTAATATCCGATTGGGGAAGCCTGCATCTGCTCGAAACCCAATTTTCCGTTCACCGCTACATCAACGACGGCGTTTTTATTTTCCAGCAGGCGGGTCGCCACCATGATGTTCAATTCATGATCCTCCACCAGCAAAATCCGTTTCCCTGTAAAATCAATGCCAAGCCTCGAATGGGAAGCCTCTTGGCTTTTTGCGCGCCCCGGCGCTTCGCTCGACAGCGCCAGACGCACCTCTGCCGTAAAGGTCGTGCCAACCCCAATGGTGCTCTCAACGGTGATGTCTCCCCCCATCAGTATGGCAAGATTTTTGGAAATGGCAAGGCCCAGCCCCGAGCCGCCATAGCTGCTGGTGGTTCCCGTATGCTCCTGAGAAAACGGCTGGAACAGCCTTGGAAGAAACTCCTGGCTAATGCCGATGCCGGTGTCGCTGACAACAAATTTCAGGACGCATTGCTCAGCATCCTCGTAGGCCGGCTGGATCTGGAGTGCTACCTTCCCGGCGGGCTCGGTAAACTTGATGGCGTTGGACAAGAGGTTGATGAGAATTTGCTGTAGCCGCACGGGGTCGCCAAGGTAAGTGCGGCGGCATTGCTCCAAGCCGCTGACGGTATAGGTAACATCGGCTTGCTCCGCCTGCATTGCGATGATGGTGTCGATCCTCTTGATTAAGCTGTAAAAGTCAATCCGTTCCTGCTTGAGCGCCACATTGCCGCTTTCAATTTTAGACATATCCAAAATGTCGTTGATCAGGGAAAGCAAATACTTGGAGGCATACTGCGATTTTTCAATGCACTCCATGACGAAAGCAGGATCCTCCAGCCTTTGTGACGCGATTTCCGCCATGCCGATGATTGCATTCATCGGTGTGCGGATTTCATGGCTCATGCGGGACATAAATTCCGATTTTGCAATATTCGCACGTTCAGCAAGAATCAGCGCCTCGGACAAGATCTTGTTTTTGTGCTCCTGCTCCTCAAACACCTGCGTGATATCGGTTCTCGTCATCAAAAACACCTTGTAATTTTGGTGGAGATATCCAAAGCGCAGATGCTTTTTGAGCGTTTTTGACAGATCGGCATCATATACAGAATAATATAGATTATAGCTGCCGTGGGTATCAAGCTGTTCTATAATATTTTTGAGGCTGAGCTCCTGCAGCACATGGGGCAAATCCTCCTTGCAGACGGTCTGCTTGATGTAGTCCCGGGTGTCCTGCTCAAAGTTGGTGCTGTGGCTTTG
>CAZVAV010000124.1:0-6087 GCA_964625135.1 uncultured Oscillospiraceae bacterium
CCTCGATGGTAAACCGGCTGGCGGTCGATTTCTGGAGGCTGACCGGCAGGAATTCGTAGCCCCGAGCCAGCATCTCATAGACGATGGACAGCATGGCAAGCTGGCTTTCGTCCTTGGCCGAGCGGTCGAGGCCGAGCGCGCGCAGGCTGTCGACCCGGCTCTTGACCGCCGCCCTGCCGCCAATCGCCGCTTCCCCGTCGAAATCGTCGGGGCGAACGGTGAAGTAGGTGGCATAGAACGCCAGCGGATGATAGATTTTATACCACCCGAGCTTGACCGCCGAAAGGACGTAGGCCGCCGCGTGCGCCTTGGGGAACATGTACTTGATCTTGAAGCAGCTGTCGATGTACCAGTCGGGCACGTCGTGACGCTTCATCTCCTCCACCATTTCGGGGGTGAGCTTCTCTCTGGCCTTGCCCTTCCGGGTGATCTCCATGATGTTGAAGGCGAGGGAAGGGTCAAGACCCTTGTGCATCAGATAAACCATGATCGAGTCACGCGTTCCGATCACCTGCGAAATATCACAGGTGCCGTTGTGAATCAGATCCTGCGCGTTACCAAGCCAGACGTCGGTGCCGTGTGAAAGCCCCGAAATCTGCAAAAGGTCGGAAAAGTTCTTCGGCCTTGCCTCCACCAGCATCCCCCGGACAAAGTTGGTTCCCATCTCGGGAAGTGCCAGCGAGCCGGTGTTGCAGTCGATCTGCTGCTCGGTCACCCCGAGCGCCTCGGGCGAGGTGAAGAGGCTGTACACCTTGGGGTCGCCGGTCGGCACATCCCCGATCTTGATCCCGGTGAAATCCTCCAGATGCTTATACATGGTCGGAACGTCGTGCCCAAGCTCGTCGAGCTTGAGAATATTGTCGTGCAGCGCGTGAAAGTCAAAGTGGGTGGTCATCATCCCCGACTCGCTCTTGTCCGCCGGGTATTGCACCGGGGTAAAGTCGAAGACGTTCATGCTCTGCGGCACGACGACCATGCCGCCCGGGTGCTGGCCGGTGGTGCGCTTGACATCGGTGCAGCCGAGCGAAAGCCGCTCCTCCTCCGCCTTATGCACCACTCGGTTGCGCTCCGAAAGGTACTTTTTCACATAGCCGTAGGCGGTCTTTTCGGCGACGGTCGAAATGGTACCGGCCTTAAAAACCTGTGTCTCCCCGAACAGCTCGACGGTATAGCGGTGGATGTCCGACTGGCATTCGCCCGAAAAGTTCAGGTCGATATCCGGCTGCTTGTCCCCCTTAAAGCCAAGGAAGGTTTCAAACGGGATGTCATGGCCGTCCCGGTGCATGTCGGCGCCGCAGTGCGGGCAGCTTTTGGCCGGAAGATCAAAGCCCGACCCCACCGAGCCGTCGGTGATAAAATCGGAGTGGCGGCATTCGGCGCAGACATAGTGGGGCGGCAGGGGGTTGACCTCCGAGATGCCGGACATCGTCGCGGCAAACGACGAGCCGACCGACCCGCGCGAGCCGACCAGATAGCCGAGGCTCTCGGACTTCGCCACCAGCTTCTGCGCCGTCATATACATGATCGAAAAGCCGTTGGTGATGATCGAGTGCAGCTCCTTTTCGAGTCGCTGTGAGACGATTTCGGGCAACGGCTCGCCATAGGTACGCTTCGCCCGCTCCCAGCAGATTCGTTGCAGCTCATCGTCCGAACCCACAATGGTCGGCGGATAGACCCCCGAGGGAATCGGCTGCATCGTCTCGATGAGATCGGCGATGGCGTTGGGATTGGTAACCACCAGCTCAAACGCCTTTTCCTTTCCGAAATAGGAGAACTCCTCGAGCATCTCGTCGGTCGTCTTGAGATAAAGCGGCGGTTGCCGATCCGCGTCGTCAAAGCCCATCCCCGCCATCAGCACGGCGCGGAACACCGCGTCCTCGGGGTTGAGA
Organism: uncultured Oscillospiraceae bacterium; assembly: GCA_964625135.1. Lineage (GTDB taxonomy): Bacteria > Bacillota > Clostridia > Oscillospirales > Ruminococcaceae > Yanshouia. The sequence continues at coordinate 1,890 of CAZVAV010000124.1, forward strand.
AAATGGACGTCCCCGGTGGCGCAAACCGGCTTTTTAAGCTGCTCCCCCATCCGGACGATGGTGCGATTGAGATCGCGCAGCTCCTCCTCGCTCTTGCAGCGCCCGTTGCGCAGCAGAAAGGCGTTGTTGCCGGTCGGCTGAATCTCCAGGAAGTCGTAAAAGCGGGCGACGTCGAGCAGCTCGTTCCACTGCTTGCCGTCGAGCAGGGCGCGAAACAGCTCCCCGGCCTCACAGGCAGACCCGACGATCAGCCCCTCCCGCCATTTGGCGAGATTGCTCTTGAGAATCCGGGGGTGCTTATAAAAATTGGTGACATGGCTCTCGGAAATCAGGCGGTAAAGGTTCTTGAGGCCGGTGTAGTTCTTGACCAGAAGGATGACATGATAGCTCGGCACCTTCTTAAAGTCGACCCGGCCGAGCACCGTGTTGAGGTCGGCGACGGTCATCCCCTCCCCCTGCCCGACCTCGCCGAGCATATGCTGGAAGATCTGCGCGAGAGCCTTGGCGTCGTCGCAGGCGCGGTGCGCCTGAAACGGCTCAAGCTTGAGATATTCCGCCAGCCGCCCCAGCTTAAAGGACTTGAGGTTCGGATAGAGGGCGCGGGCAAGGATCAGCGTATCGACCGATGTAAAGCGGTAGGGCTGCTTGCAGCGCCGCGCCGCGGCCTTCAAAAAGCCGGTGTCGAACGGGGCGTTGTGCGCCACCAGAACCGCGTCGTCCCCGCCGCAGAATTGATAAAACTGTTCGAGCGCCTCGGCCTCGGAGGGAGCGCCCTCGAGCATTTGGTCGGTAATTCCGGTGAGGTTGATAATCTCCTGCGTGAGCGCCCGCTCTGGATTGACAAAAATATCAAACTCCTCGACAATCTCACCGCCCCGCAGTCTGACCGCGCCGATTTCGGTGATCCGCTCGGTGGCGGCCGAAAGCCCGGTTGTTTCGAGGTCAAAGATAATCATCTCACCGCAGAGCGCTTTATCCAGCCCCCCCTGCACGGCGGGAATCTGATCGTTGACAAGGTAGCCCTCGACCCCGTAGAGAATCTTGATCGGGCTTCCCTTTTTGGCGAGCTCGGCGGCGGTCGAAGCCGCCTCGGGATAGGCCTGCACCACCCCGTGGTCGGTGATGGCGATTGCCCTGTGCCCAAAGCGGGCGGCGGTTTTAACCAGATCCTTGGCGGTGCAAAGCCCGTCCATCGTCGACATCTTGGTATGGGCGTGCAGCTCAACCCGCTTTTGCTCGCCCTGATCCTGCCGCTTGATCTTCTCCACCCGCGCAATGTTGTAGGCGCGGATGTTGACCTCCCGGTCGTACTTATCGAACGACGCGTCACCCTGAAACACGATGGTGTCCCCGGTTTTAATCGCCTCATACGGCCCCTTTTCCTGCATGTCCACAATTGCCTTGATGACGTTCGAGCCGGTGTAGTCGGTGATGTAAATGCTGAAAATCCGCTTGGAGCCGTCCTTGCTGTCCTTGAAGTCAAGCTTAAAGACGTCACCCCAGCCGACCAGCCTGCCGCTGCTCTCGTTGACCTGTGACAGCGGGGTGGGGGTGCCGCGCACCGCCCGGCCCACCAGCTGCTGCATCGAATCGGGAACAAAGGGCAGCCCCTTCGCATCGAAGGTGAATTTGACCCTCGGCGGGCCCGAGGGCTTCTGCGGCGCGCTCGCGGCCTTTAATTCCTCCTCGATCTTTTTCACCACCCGGTTATTTGGCTCCAGCTTGGTCGCCCCCGCAAAGGCCACACGAATCGTGCGGTCAAACTGCGCCTCGATCAGCTCGGAGAGCTTTTCGGGAACCTCATATTCCTCAAGCTGCCGCGCACCGCCATTTGACAGCGTGATCGAGAGGATGTCGCCATCCAGCGTCATCGCGCTGTTTTCAAAAAAGCCGTTGACCGGCACCGCCATCCGCCGCAGCTCGTTGATCAGCACCTCGCCGTAATCCCCCGAGAGCAGCGCCGACGGATAGCGCGGAATCAGGCGGCATTCGGCGAGCGCGAGCCGATCCTGGAAGGTTCGTTCCAGAAAGCGAAGCTCCTGCCACTCGAGCAAACGGCGGCAGCGCACCGAGAGAACAAGCCCCCGGCTTTTCTGAAAAATCTGCATCCGTTCAAGCGCTTCGAGCGCGTCATATAGCTCCTGCGGCATGCTGATGTCGCCGCAGAGGGTTAAAAGTTGTTCAAAGCTTAGATTTGCCATTCTCGCGCTCCCATTCGTTGATGTACCGCAGCAGGGTGGGCAGCAGCTCCTCCTCGGCCACCTTCTCGACGATCTCACCGTGGGCAAAAACCACCCCGCAGCCGTCGCCGCCCGCGATGCCGAGATCGGCCTCCCGCGCCTCGCCGGGGCCATTGACGGCGCAACCCATCACCGCCACCTTGCAGTCGGTGTCGAGGTTGACGAGCGCCTCCTCCACGCGATGCGCCAGCCCGATCAAATCGATGCGAGTGCGCCCGCAGGTTGGGCAGGAAATCAGCTGCGGGCCGCAGCCGCGCACCCCCAGCGCCCGCAGAATCTCCTTTGCGGCCGCGATCTCCTGCACCGGATCGGCGGTGAGCGATACCCGGATGGTATCGCCGATGCCGTCGAGCAGCAGCGAACCGATGCCGATGGCCGATTTGACCAGCCCCTGCCGCTCGGTGCCCGCCTCGGTCACGCCGAGATGTAGCGGACAGCGAAACCGCTCGCTGGCAAGCCGGTACGCCGCAACCATCGTTTTGAGGTTCGAGCTTTTCAGCGAGAGCACCGTATTGTCAAAATCCGCCGCCTCAAGCATCGCGAAATGCCGCGCGGCGCTCTCGACCATCGCCTCGGCGGTCGGGCCGCCGTAGCGCTCGAGCAGCTCGCGCTCGACCGAGCCGGAGTTGACCCCGACCCGGATCGGAATCTTCCTTTCGTTGCAGGCCTTTGCAACCGCTCTGACCCGGTCGGCTCCGCCGATGTTGCCGGGGTTAATCCGAATCTTGTCCGCCCCGGCGGCAACCGCTTCGAGCGCCAGACGGTAATCAAAGTGGATATCGGCCACCACCGGCATCGCGATATGCTCCTTGAGGGCGGCAATCAGCCGCACAGCCTCAAGGTTCGGCACGGCGGCGCGGATGATCCGGCAGCCCGCCGCCGCAAGCGCCCTTGCCTGCCTGAGGTTCCCCTCGATATCATAGGCCGGTACGCTGAGCATCGACTGGATGACCACCGGCGCACCCGCGCCGATCAAAACGTCTCCGACCAGTACCCCTCTTGTCTGATTCATCTGTTTCCTCCTGTAAAATCCGTCGTGCTTTGCTGCCATCAAATGGCAAAGGCCGGGGCGGAATGGTTCTCCGCCCGGCCATATCATGTTGCTTTAACCAAAGAGACGGAAGATGTCGTTCCAGGTCACATAGAGCATCAGGGCAATCATCAGTCCGACACTGATCGTCATGACCGCGTTGATGATTCGCTGGTTGATCGGCCGTCCCCACACCGCCTCAATCAGCGACAGCAGAATCTTTCCGCCGTCGAGGATCGGAAACGGGATGAGGTTAAACACACCGATGTTGATGGTGATAAACGCCGCCATCAGCAAAAAGCTCTCGAAGCCCATTTTGGTCGCCTGACCAATGGCATTGACCACTCCCACCGGCCCCGAAAGCTGGTTGACGGCGTAACGCCCGGTCAAAAGATCGAGAAACGATCCCCACACCTGCTTGATGATCGAAAGGCTCCAGTTGATCGGATAGGTCAGGTATTGCAGTGGGGTCGCTTTGATTGCGGCGACCTTGAAATCGATCTCAATCGCCTGTACCCCCTCGTCGAGCTGCTCCATCCGAAACTGCACCGGCAGGGTGACGTTCTCCCCCTCCCGCACCACCGTCATATCGATAAGGCCGTCCCGGTCGCGCAAAAACTCATAGGTGATGTCGTTGGAGGTGCGCACCCGGTGGCCGTTGACCCTTGTGATCCGGTCTCCGAGTAGCAGCTGGCTGCTGCTTTTCGCCTCCTCGTTGAAGCGGACGATGGTGGTGGTGCCGACATAGCCCGATATCGCGGTGAGGATGACCAGAATCACATAGCCCAGCACGAGGTTGTTAAACGCCCCGGCCAGCAGCACCGCGATGCGGGTCAGCACCGGCTTACTCGAAAAGGAGCCGGGCGCGTCCACCGCCTCGTCCTCCCCCTCCAGCATGACATAGCCGCCCAGCGGCAGTGCCCGCAAC
>CAZVAV010000125.1:0-6078 GCA_964625135.1 uncultured Oscillospiraceae bacterium
GGAATGCTCCCCCGGAGCATTCCTTCTACCCTCCTGATCTATTTTGATGAGCAGCGATTCCGATTTCTACGGAAATCGGTTCAGGGCGCCGCCCTGAAAACCCGCAAACCTTTGAAAAGGTTTGATCGAAACTTTTTTGCTCGTGCGGCATTTTGCAACAGTCGCTTTAGCAATCAATAACCCCCCGGACGCTACGTTCGGGGGGTTATTGATTCCTTACTTAGCGAAGCTTCTGCTGCCAGGCTTGATAACCGGCAGACCCTGCTTGCAGAACGGGCAGTCGGCCTCCTCAAAGGAGACGACCTCCATCGCGAGGAAGGCATGCAGCGGCACACCGAAATCGACCACGCCGTTCGAGCGGTCGACGACCGAGCCGACCCCGACCACCACGCCGCCCTTTGACCGCACCAGCTCAATGACCTCGCGAACCGAGCCGCCGGTGGTGATGGTGTCCTCGACAACCAGCACCCGGGAACCGGGCTCGATTGCAAAGCCGCGGCGCAGTGTCATCGTGCCGTTTTCCCGCTCGGCAAAGATGTTGCGCACCCCAAGCTGACGTGCCACCTCGTAGGTAATAATGATGCCGCCGAGCGCGGGGCCAACCACCAGATCAATCTTCTCGTTGCGGTAGGCGTCGGCGATGTCCGCGCAGACCGTCTCGGAATAGCGTGCATCCTCAAAAACGCGGGCGCACTGCATATATTTGTCCGAGTGGCGGCCGGAGGTCAGACGAAAATGCCCGGTCTGGAGCACATGGGCATCGGTCAGCAGCTGGATTTTCTCTTCTCTGGTCATATTCGATTCTCCTGTCTATTCGGTGATCAGCCCGCCGATCAGCTCGTTGACGTCGGCGATGCCATTCTGTTGCATATATTCCTCAAGCTCGGTCAGGATGCGCACACAGGCCATCGGGTCGGCGAGGTTGGCGGTGCCCACCTGTACGGCGGTGCAGCCCGCCAGCAGGAACATAACCGCGTCCTCGCCGGTCATCACGCCGCCCATCCCGACCACCGGGATTGAGACCGCCTGCGCCGCCTGATAGCACATCCGCAGCGCGACCGGACGAACCGCCGGGCCGGAAAGTCCGCCGGTCAGGTTGGCCAGCACCGGGCGGCGGGTTTTGGTGTCGATCGCCATGCCGGTGAGAGTGTTGATCAGCGAAAGCCCGTCCGCGCCCCCTTCCTCAGCGGCCTTGGCCGCCTCGGTGATATCGGCAACGTTGGGGGAAAGCTTGACCAGCACCGGCTTTCTGGTGGCCGCCCTGACCGCGCGGGTAACCTCCCGGATTGTCTCGGGGCTGCCCCCGAACACCCGCCCGCAGGCGTGGACGTTCGGACAGCTGACGTTGACCTCGAGCAGCGAGATGCCGGTGGAATCGAGCTTCTGTGCCAGCGCGGCGTACTCCTCCACCGTGTTGCCCGAGACGTTGGCGATGACCACAGCGCCCTGCCCGAGCAGCCACGGTAGCTCGTCTTGGATAAACGCATCGATGCCGGGGTTTTGCAGGCCGACTGCGTTGAGGATGCCGCTCGGGGTCTCGGTAATCCGCGCGGGCGGATTGCCGATGCGCGGCAGCGGGGTAATCCCCTTGGTCGCCACCGCGCCAAGGCGGGAAATATCGTAATAGCGGGCAAACTCCCGTCCGAAGCCAAAGGTTCCCGAGGCGGAGATGATCGGGTTTTTGAGGGAGATTCCGCAGAGGTTAACCGAAAGATTCATCATAGCACCACCTTTGTCGCGTCAAAAACCGGCCCGTCGGCACAGACCCGTGCATAGGTCTCGCCGTTTTCGGTCTTGGTCTTGCAGGAGCAGGTCAGGCAGGCCCCGTAGCCGCAGCCCATATGCTGCTCAAGCGAGAGCTGGCAGGGGATGCTGTTGGCAAGCGCGAAGCGCTGCACCGCCTTGAGCATCGGGGCAGGGCCGCAGGCGATGATCAGCTCGGGCAGCGGGTGGCTCTCAAGCGCGGCCAGCGCCGTGCCGTGAAAGCCCGCCGAGCCGTCGTCGGTGGCAACCACCAGCCGGAAGGTGTTCTCCCGAAAATCCCGCTCGGCGTAAATCATCTCGCGGGTACGAAAGCCGAGCGCGGCGGTGACCCGGGCGGACTTGGAAAATTCCCGGCAGGCGTAAAGCATCGGGGCAACCCCGACCCCGCCGCCGAGCGCCCAGACGGTCTTTGCCCCATTGAGCGAAAAGCCGTTGCCGAGCGGCCCCAGCAGCTCGATCGGCTCGTTCTCCTTCAATTGGCAGATCAGCCGGGTGCCCTCCCCCTTGGGCTGCACCCCGAGAACCAGAAGGTTGTCCTCCGGCTCGACATCCATGATGCTGATGGGGCGGCGCAGCAGGTGCTGCGGTGCATTTGGCACCTTGAGGTGGACAAACATGCCGGGGCGAGCCGTTTTGAAGAAGGAATCCGGAGCCTCAAAGCAAAGCTCGACCATCGATTCGCCCAGCGGGCGGGAGGAAAGCAGGATTGCCGAAAAAGGAGGATTTGCCTGATTCATCCGCTCACTCCTTTCCCTGATCGCCGGCGGTGATGTCGTCGCGCATCCGCACCGCCTCGGCGCGAACCGCCTCGAGCCAGCCTTGCTCGGGTCGCTTCTGATGGGCGCGGAGCAGCGAGCGGGAGGCATTGACCACCGCGCCGCCGCCGTTTCTACCAAAGCAGCCCGCCAGATCCTTGCCCGTCGCCCCCTGCGCGCCATAGCCCGGCACGAGGAACGGGGTGTGGGGCATCCGCTGCCGCAGCGCGGTCGATTCCGCCGGCCAGGTCGCCCCCACCACCGCGCCGACCGAGGAATAGCCGCATTCGCCGATGAGGTCGCTTCCCCATCCGCTCACCAGATCGGCCATCAGCTCATAGACCTTTCGTCCGTCCGAAAGGGTCTGATCCTGAAGCTCGACCCCCGAGGGGTTTGAGGTCTTGACCAGCACATAGAGGCCGCAGCCGTTCTCGCGGGCAAGGTCGGAAAAGGGGCGGATTCCGTCCACCCCCAGATAGGGGTTGACAGTGACAAAATCGCAGAAGAAGCCGCCCTTTGGGTCAAGGTAGGCCTTGGCATAGGCTCCGGCGGTCGCGCCGATGTCGTTGCGCTTGCAGTCGGCGATGACGACATAGCCCAATGCCCGTGCAAGGCGCAGCGTTTCGGCAAAGGCGTTCATCCCGGCAAGGCCGTACATCTCATAGTAGGCAGCCTGTACCTTCGCCACTCGGACGAGATCATGCATCCCCTCGAGCAGTGCTTGGTTATAGCGAAGGATCGAGGCGCAGATTTCCTCGGCAGACTTGGCCACGGGGGCAAATTCGGCGGGCAGGTGGGACGCTTGGGTATCAAGCCCCATGGCGGTGGGGTTGTTGACCGCAGCGATGGCGGCAGCCAGACGGTCGGCGGCATTGTTCATTAAAATTCCTCCCTTTGGTGGACGGGCCTTCCATCCTGGAAGGTCATCAGAATCCGCCCCGAAAGTGTCTTCCCATCGAGCGGGGTGTTTTTTCCCTTGGAGTAGAAGCGGCTGGCATCCACCACCCAGTCCTCGCCGTCGGCAAGGAACATGTCGGCAATCGCACCGACCACAAGCTCGCCGCCGGGGATGTTGGCGATTTTGGCCGGATTGTAGCACATCTTCTCAACCAGCTGCTCGAGCGTGAGCCGCCCCCCCTTGACCAGACGGGTATAGCAGGAGCCAAACGCCGTTTCAAAGCCGGAAATGCCTTTGGCGGCGGTGAGAAATTCGCCGATCTTGTCGTCGATGTGGTGCGGCGCATGGTCGGTCGCGATCGCGTCGACGGTGCCGTCGAGCAGACCCTTGATCAGCGCCTCCTGATCGGCCTTGGTGCGCAGCGGCGGCGCAACCTTGGCGTTGACGTCGTAGCCCTCACAGGCAGTGTCATCGAGCGTCAGGTAGTGGGGGGTCGTCTCGCAGGTGACCCGGACACCCCGCGCCTTGGCGTTGCGGATCAGGTCGACGCAGCCGGCGGTCGAGATGTGGCAGATGTGAACCCTCGCGCGGTTTTCCTCGGCAAGGATCAGGTCGCGCGCGATGGGGCCCTCCTCGGCGGCACGGGAGATGCCCGGCAGCCCCAGAAGGCTCGCAGTCACGCCTCGGTTCATCACCCCGTCCTCGGTGAGGCTGCGATCCTCGGGGTGTACCGCGATATAGCCGCCAAAGCGCCCCGCATAGAGCATCGCGGCCTCCATCAGCCGGGTGCTGTCCACCGGCGCGCCGTCGTCCGAAAAGGCGGGCGCGCCCGCTTCGTACATGTCGCCCATTTCGGCAAGCTCCTTGCCCTCAAGCCCCTTGGTCACCGCGCCGTAGGGGTAGACCTTGCAGTAGCCCGCCACCTGTGCCTTTTCGATGATATAGCGGGTGATGGCGGCGCAGTCGTTGACCGGGTGGGTGTTGGCCATGCAGAGCACCGAGGTAAAGCCGCCTGCCGCCGCGGCGCGGGTACCGGAGACAACGTCCTCCTTATACTCATAGCCGGGATCGCGCAGATGGCAGTGCAGGTCGATCAGGCCGGGCAGCAGAAAAGCGCCCTTGGCGTCGATCGTTTCCCCGTCGCAGCAAAGCTTCTCCCCGATTGCTTCAATCAGGCCGTCGCGCACCAAAAGATCGCCGGAAAATCTTCCGTCGTGGTTGACGATGACGGCATTTTTAATCAACAGATCACTCACTGGGCATCCCTCCTCGTCAGCAGATACAAAAGCGCCATCCGAACCGCGACGCCGTTGGTTACCTGCTCGTTGATGACCGAGCGGTCAGAATTGGCGACATAGCTCGAAATTTCAACGCCCCGGTTCATCGGGCCGGGATGCATGACGAAAGCATCGGGACGCGCCAGCGAGAGCATCCTTTGGTCGATGCCGAAGAAGCGGGAGTACTCCCGAACCGACGGAAACAGCCCCTTCTTCTGCCGCTCGAGCTGGATGCGCAGCGCCATGACCACGTCGGCGTCGGTGACCGCCTCCTCCACCGTCTCGGCGTACTCGGCGCCGGGCAGCTCGCAGCCGGGCGCGGGCAGCAGCGTGGGGGGACCCGCGAGAACAACCCGCGCCCCCATGCGGGTTAAGCCAAAGACATCCGAACGGGCGACGCGGGAGTGCACAACGTCCCCGACGATGGCGACCTTCAACCCCTCAAAGCCGCCCTTTTTCTCCTTGATGGTCATCAGGTCGAGCAGGCCCTGCGTGGGATGCTCGTTGGTGCCGTCCCCGGCATTGATGATCGAGGAGCGGACATGGCTCGCCAAGATGTGCGGCGCGCCGCTCATCGGATGGCGCATGATGATGACATCGGTGCCCATGCTGTCGATGGTCTGGGCGGTGTCGATGAGCGTTTCGCCCTTTTTGACGCTCGACGAGGAGGCGGCGATGTTGGCCGCGACCGCCGACATATACTTGCTGGCCAGCTCGAACGAGAGCCGGGTTCGGGTGGAGTTCTCATAGAATAGTGTGACGATGGATTTTCCTTGCAGATGGGAGGTTTTTTTGTTCGGGCCGACAACGACCTTTTTCATCGTTTCGGCTGTTTTGAGAATTTCCTCAATCTCCTCGCGGGAGAGCTCCCGCAGACCAAGGATATCCTTGTGTTTGAGTGACATAGGTTCTCCTTTCGTATCGGTACCGGGCGCGCCCGGATCACCTGTGCTTATTCCGCCGTCTCGAGATAGACGCCGCTTTCGCCGTCAAAGCATTCCTCGCAGACATGGACGATTTCATCATGGGAGGTGGGAAGGTTTTTTCCGATGAAGTCCGCCCGGATCGGAAGCTCCCGGTGCCCACGGTCGATCATCACCATCAGCTGGATGCAGCGGGGTCTGCCCGCCTCCATCACCGCCTCGATGGCGGCGCGGGCGGTGCGCCCGGTGTAGATCACGTCGTCGACCAGAACCACCTTCTTGTTCTGAATCATAAAGGGGATATCGGTTCCGTTGATCACCGGATGCTCGGCGAGCATCGAGAGGTCGTCGCGGTAAAAGGTGATGTCGAGCATTCCGACCGGCACCTTGACCCCCTCATACTGGAAGGTCAGCTCAGCCACCCGCTTTGCCAGCGGAACCCCCCGGCGCTGAATTCCGAT
>CAZVAV010000126.1:0-6048 GCA_964625135.1 uncultured Oscillospiraceae bacterium
GATGTTCAGCGTCCGGTAGGAGAGGTAGAGGGCGAGGGCGACAAGGCTGTAGATCAGCCCCTGCTCAGCCGCGCCCCGTAACAGAACTGCGCTCATGAAAATCATCCCTTCCGCCGCTTTATTTCGGCAAAAATCTGCAATAAAACAATTCGCTCTTCCAAGCTCATTTGGCGTACTTCGAGACGTCGATTCCAAGGGCGGCGGCCGTCTCGGAATTGACGACGGTGCCATACTCGCTGAGCACCTGAACCGGAACCTCGGCCACCGGCTTGCCCGAGAGAACCTCGGCGGCCATCTGGGCGGTCTGCTTCCCAAGCTGGGTATAGTTTACCCCAACGGTGGCAAGCCCGCCGTCGTGCACCATCGAATCGGCGGCCACATACACCGGCAGCTTCGCCTCAATGGCGATCTGTGAAAGGTTCGGCATCGCGTAGGCGACGGTATTATCGATGGGGGAGAAGATGGCATCCACCTTGCCGATCAGCGACTGGGCGGCGGAGGTTACCTCGCTCGAGTTGATGACGGTGGCCTCCTGATACGCAATCCCGGACGCGTCGAGCGCCTGCTTAACCGACTTGATCACCGAGACCGAATTCGATTCGCCGTTGTTGTAGAGCAGGCCGTAGGTCTTGATTCCGGGGGTCAGCTCCTCGGCAAGCGCAAAGATGCGCTCGACCGGAATCGCATCGGAGGTGCCGGTGAGGTTGCGGTCGGGGGCGGCAAGCTCCGACACCAGCCCTGCGTCAACCGGGTCGGTGACCGCCGAAAAGAGAATCGGGATTGAATCGGTCGCGGCGGCGGCGGCCTGCGCGGCGGGGGTGGCGATCGCAACGATCAGATCAACCCCGTCCCCGACGAATTTCTGCGCGATGGTGTTGAGCGTTCCCATATCGCCCTGACCATTCTGGTAATCGATGGTCACACGGCTGTCGTCATAGCCCTGCACGGCAAGCTCGGCAAGAAACGCCTCGCGGATTTCGTCGAGCGAGGGGTGCTCCATCATCTGCACCAGCCCGATTTTAAGCATCCGGGCATCGGGGGTCTCGGCAGAGGATGCAGTGGACGAGGACGGCGCGGCCGGGGAAGCGCCGCCGCAGGCGGTCAGCGCGAGCATCGAGAGGGCGAGCAAAGCTGCAAATAAATTTTTCATCATTCATTTCTCCTTATTGGTTCATTCGGGTGGACGGCGAAACGGGCTGCCTTTTTGCCACGCCATCGAAAACCATGTAGCTTCATCAAAGGTCACTCCTCACACCGCTGTTTGGGAAAATAAAAAAAGTCCCCGAAACAGCAAATCTGTTTCAAGGACAGGAAAATCCTGCGGTGCCACCTTGATTGCCGCCCAAAGCGGGCAGCCTCTCTCCGGGATGCCAACACATCCCCCGCCCTGTAACGCGGGCACGCGTCGAAGACTACTGGGGGTTGCCCCGTTTCATCCCGCCCTCTGCGGTCCATCCATACCGATTCGTTTGCCGCCGGGATCACAGCTCCCCCGGCTCTCTGCAGGCGCGTCTTCGGTTTACTCTCCGCATCATCGGTTTCTATGCTTTATTAAATCACAGGTTTTCCGCGTTGTCAAGAGAATTTGAATGGGAAGTTTCTCCCGCAGGGGAGATTGACATTCGTTCCCGCCGAGATTACAATGATGGCAAGGCAGATGCCCCATCCTATGCCGTGCCGCCCCCGTGGGTGCTGTGCGGTGCGAAAAACCTGAGGAGGAACCCCCTGTGATATGTGATTCATCCGAGTGCCCGGCTCAATACGGGCCCAATGCGCTCTGCGTGGTGGGCTTGACGCGTGCCTCGGCCTCCACCCCCATTGCCGTGCAATATGATAAGCTGCTGGTGGTGCTCATCCTCGACCGGACGACCGGGATCATTCTGGACGCGGAATGCAACATGGTGCTTGATGTCACAAGCGATTTTATTTCTTCCCTTTTTATTGGACGCTGCTTCTTCACCGAGCTCGATCAAATGGTCGCCGATGTCCTGCGGTATTATCAGGGAATCAGCCAGCGCGCCCTCACCGTCTGCCTCAAGGATGCCTATTCCAAGCTGCTCGACCGCAGCCCCTATCCCATTCCGTTTTCCGCAAAAAAGGGCTTGCCGGAGAAGGAGCCCTCTGATTTGTGCCGGTAAGAAAACCGTTAAGATTTCGTTTTTATCTTCATCCGCTCTTGACGGATGAAAAATTTTTGCCTATACTGTGAACAGGTTATGGTTCGATGCACTATTTGTGAATTTTTCGGCTTGAACCTCTGGTTCTTCCACTGAAAGGTTGCCGCGAATGGGACTCATCAGCACCGGGGTGTGTTGGTGTGTCCCTTTTCTTTTTCTCATTTTTCACAATTGAGGAGGTGCGAAATTGGCCAAATTCCCGCCCGGCTCGGTTTGTGTTGTCGGACTTTCCAAGGCGGCCAGCCAAAACCCGATCACCCATGTCCATCAGTCGCTGATCGGTTCGTTTGTGGCCGACCCCCAGACGGGCTTGCTGTATCAGGTTCAGTTTAACACCATCTGCCGGATTACCAACAGCTTCATCGCGGAGCAGCTGGTGGGTCTGAGTCTCTTCACCGACCTTGATGAGATGACCACGCGGATTCAAACCCGCTATTTTGGAGATTCCCGCCGCGCAATCATCGTCATTTTGAAGGACGCGGCCGCCAAGCTGCGCGAGCCGCCCACACGGCAGGCCGACGACGACGCCCCCTCAATTTAATCCGCTTTATTTATGGCTTTGGAGGCTTCCCCTCCCTGGCCGAGTAAATAAGGGCCTGTTTGTTTGCCGCCCCGGCAATCAATGGGCTCTTTTGTGCTTTTTGGGGTATTTACCGCATGTCCAGGGCATCCAAAAGCAAACAGGAGGTGTTTTCATGTACGATCTGGTCATCCGTAACGGCACCGTCGTGGACGGAATCCGCTCCCCCGCAAAAAAGGCGGATCTCTGTATCAACGGCCAGCGAATCGAGGCGATTGTTGAGCGGTGGGAGGGGGAGGCCAAGCAGGTCATCGACGCCACGGGAAGGGTTGTAGCCCCCGGCTTCCTCGACCTGCACTCCCACTCGGACGCCGCGCCGCTGGTCGCCTACCGACCCGACAGCAAGCTTCATCAGGGGGTTACCTTTGAGCTTTGCGGCAACTGCGGAATTTCAATTCTGCCCAGTACCCCCGAAACGCAGGAAAAGATCAACGAATACTTTGCCAGTGATCTGCAATATCCTTTGATGGGTCTGCACATCGACGTCAACACGACCTCGGATTACGCCGCGCGGGCCGCTCAAAACAAGATCGCGGCCAACTATGGGCTTTTAATCGGGCACGGAACACTGCGTGGAAGCGTCATGGGCTTTGAAAACCGCAACCCCACCCCCGAGGAGCTTGCCCGGCTTGAAGCCCGGCTCGACGAGGAGCTTTCCCTTGGTGCGTTCGGCATGTCGCTCGGGCTGATCTATCCGCCGAGCGCCTTTGCCGAAACCGAGGAGCTCGACGCCCTCGCGCGGGTGGTGAAAAAGCACGACGGCATCCTTGCGGTTCACCTGCGAAACGAAGGGCCAAGGGTCTTTGAGGCTGCCGGGGAGATGCTTGAGGTTGCGCTGCGCACCGGCGTGCATCTGGAAATCTCCCATCTCAAAATCATGACCAAATCGCTTTGGGGACGCGGGCAGGAGCTGCTGGATTTGATCGACGCGGCACGCGCCCGTGGCGCAAATGTCACCTGTGACCAGTACCCCTACTTCGCCTCCTCCACCTCAATGACCGCCATGATCCCCAAATGGGCGCACGACGGCGGAATTCCGGCGCTGCGCCGCAGGCTGAGGAAGCCCGAGCCCCGGCTGCTGGAGGATACCGCGCGGGAGATGGAAAGCCGGGGCGGCCCCGGTCGGGTGATGCTTGCCTCGACCAAGGGGAAGCACCCCGAGTGGGAGGGGAAAACCGTCGAGCAGATCGCCGGAGCGCTTGGGCAAGACCCGGTCGACACGGTAATCCGGATTTTACAGGACTGCGGCGGGACGGTCTCCTGCATCTATTTCTCCCAGTACGAGCCGGACATGGAGCGGATTCTGTCGCGCACCGACATCGCGGTGGGCAGCGACGGCTATAACTATTCCTACGACCGCTCGATCACCAGCGACACCCCGCACCCACGCAGCTTCGCGACCTTCCCCCACGCGCTCGAGCTGATGCGGGACAAAGGCCTGCTTTCGATCGAGGACGCGGTTTACAAAATGACCGGGCTTCCCGCCTCGATTCTGGGGATGTCCGAGCGGGGCGTGCTCGCGCCCGGAAAGCTTGCCGACATCACCATCTTTGATCCCACGGTCATCGGTCAGCAGGGGGATTTTTCCGACCCGATTCACAAGCCGCTGGGCATTGAACAGGTCGTTGTCGGCGGAACGGTGGTGCTCTCCGGCGGAGAGCAAACCGGAGCCCTGCCTGGGCAGGTATTGCTGCGAGGGCGCTGCTGATTGTTTTCGCGCATCCCATCCGACGCCGCAGACGTTACATTATAAGGAGGAATTGACATGGAAATGGGTAGTTGGGCACTGTTTCAGACTCCCTCTCTGCTGGCCTTGATTCCGCTTGTCGTTTACATCGTGATGGTATTTCGTGGGAAGGACAACACCTCCGGCATCATCGTGGGCATCGCCATCGGCGCGGTGCTGATGGGGCAGGATCTTAAAATGCTCTCGAAGGCGCTTGCCACCAGCCTCGGCTCGGGCACCGCGCTGATCGGCGCGATCATTATGACCGGCGCGGGTCTCGGCGTTCTGATGACCGAGGCGCGGGTCACCCACACGCTGGTCTACTGGATCGTCAAGCGAATCGGCGTTAATACCCAGACCAAGGCGAAGATTGCGCTGGTGGTCTGCTCGATTTTGATCTGCGGCCTGCTCGGAACGCTGGGCGGCGGCAACGCGGTCATCGCACCGATCCTGATTCCGATCATGGCGTCGCTCGGCGTCACCCCCAGCGTGGTGGCGGCTCTCTTTAAAATTTCCGGAGAAATCGGATTGATGGTCGGCCCGCTGACCGGCGTCACCCTCATCACAATGGAGGTCACCGGGCTTTCCTACGGTCAGCTGATGCTCGGCGCGGTGCTGCCGTTCTCGGCCTTCTGGCTCGGCGGCATGTGGCTTGCCGTCCGCCGCACCCAGCGCCGCACCCAGGGCAAGGAGTGGTATGAGCTGAGCGACGACATCAAGGACTTTGATTCGATCGTCGTTACCGCCAAGGAAAAAACAGCCACCATCGCCTTTCTCGTTGCGTTTGCCGCGCTGGTCGGCTATGGCATCTACTCGAAGCAGGGAACCAACTACGCACTGACCGTGATGATTCTGCTCTCGGTGGTCGTCGGCGTCTTTGGCCGTATGGACATTGACCATGTCGTCAAGTCGATGTGCAAGGGCATTGCGACCCAGTCCAATATGTTCGTGGTGTTCGTCACCATCGACGTGCTGCTCAACCTCGTCACCCTTGGCGGCGGCTTTGAAGCCCTCTCCAACATGCTGGGCGGGCTCGCCGGTGACAGCCCGACCGCCGTGATGCTCATTGCCTCTGTTGTCGGCGGCTTTGGAATCGAAGCGGCTGCCGTCGCGGAAATCAAGATCATCGCCGAGATGTTCGGCGCCGCCGCCGTGGGCGCAGGGCTGCCGATGAGCATGTTCGCCATTGCGATTCTCTCGGCTACCCGCCTGACCGGCTCGGTCTATCCGACCAGCAACATGATGGGACAGCTCGGAACCGCCCGCTGCGATAACACCAAGGAGGTGCTCCAGGCCTGCTGGATCGCCACGGCGAGCGTCTGCGTCTTTGTCGTGGTGTGGGCCTTTGTCGGCACGATGCTTCTAGCTTGACGGTTTTCTTCTAAGGGATTGCCGCAAAATAACCCACTAAAGACAACGGACAAAGAAAACGCCCTGAACCGGCTTGGTAAAAGCTGGCTCGGGGCGTTTTCAACTGGTGCAAAAGGTTGCGTCAAAAGGCAGCTTGCACAAAGCGCACCTCTTTCAGGGAACCCCTTCGTAGGGTTCCCTGCGTAAAAACGCTC
>CAZVAV010000127.1:0-6029 GCA_964625135.1 uncultured Oscillospiraceae bacterium
CCGCAAGCATCCCGAGCTGTACGATCAGGTTGTCCGGGCGATCAGCGCCGAGCGGCGGGAGGGTCAGCCATGATGCAATGGTATGTATTGCAAGTCCTGACCGGTCAAGAGGAGGATGTCCAGTCCGCATTGGACGCGCTCGGCCACGATACGATGCTGCCGCGCGAGATGCGTTCGATCCGCCAGCGCGGCAGCTGGCGGGAGCAGGAGTATCTGCTGATGCCCGGATACCTCTTTGTCTGCCTTGAGCTGACCGACGAGGTCTATTATCAGCTGAGCGGCACAGCAGGGGTAATCCGCATCCTGTCCACAGGCGGCAGCCCCTGCCCGCTCGAGGAGCATGAGGTCGAGTGGCTGCGGATATTGGACGAGCAGCTGTGCAAGCCCGCTACTATTGAGATGTTGGACAGACATACCTACCGGGTGGTGGACGGTGCGCTGCGCTCGCTCGAGCGGCAGATCACCGGCATCGACCGGCACCGGCGCAGAGTGCGCGTGATGATTACCATCGCGGGACATGCGCACAGGCTGTCCCTCTCCTACCGCCCCATTGCGGGACACAACGAATAAAAGAGCTTTGCCGGTGCTGTGGGTTGATTCGTCCCCGCAGCGCCGAAAGGTTTACACAGACCCGCAGATGACGAGCCGAAAACGGCTCGGGTGGCGAAGCTCGGCCATGAGGCCGGGTTTTTGCAATTCATATCTGCGGATTCTGTTTACCCTCGCCGGGCTGGCCTTTAAGAGCCTTTAATTGCTTTTTAAGATTGCCCGGCAACGATACGGACGTTTTACACCCAAAAGCCCACACAGGGCAATTCTCGCGGCAGGTGAAAGGTGGTGAGTAGATGGCACGAAAACAAGCGGCGGAACAGCTTGGTCGGATGCTTGAGCAGGCCGAACGCAAGCGGAAGCGAACCGAGCTGAAGGTCGAGGCAGACCTCCCGAATCAGGCAGAGCTGCTTGCCTACATGCAGCGGGAGCTGGATCGCGAGATCGACGCACCCGAAGAGCAGCCGCAGGAACATAACCCCTTTGAGGAGCTGACGCCGGAACAGCTTGCCCGCCTGCGCGCTGGTGCCAACCCGATCCTCGCCCAAGGCGCAGCGTTGGAGCTGGCGCGGCGGGACTTTTTTGTATTCTGCAACCTGCGCGCCCCGGACTTTTACCAGTCGGATCGAGCTTTCCTCGTCCGCATCTGCCGGGAGCTGCAGGAGTTTTTTGAATCCGACGAGCGGGTCATGATTATCGCGCTGCCGCCCCGCCACGGCAAGAGCCGTACAGCGGGCCTTTTTACCCAGTGGGCCTTTGGCAAGCGGCAGACCATTAAGGTGATGACCGGCTCCTACAACGCCACCCTCTCGACGACATTTTCCAAGACCGTCCGAAACGGGATTCAGGAGGCCAAGGCCGACCGCAGCAAGATCGTATACTCGGATATCTTCCCCACCGTGCGCATCCAGCGCGGCGACGGCGCGATGAACCTTTGGGCGCTTGAGGGGCAATATGCCAGCTATCTGGCTACCTCCCCGGACGGCACCGCCACCGGCTTTGGCGGCAGCCTGATGATCATCGATGACCTGATCAAAAACGCCTACGAGGCATTCAATGATAGCGCCCTCGAGGAACAATGGAAATGGTTTACCGATACGATGCTCTCGCGGCTCGAGGAGGGCGGCAAGATCATTATCATCATGACCCGCTGGTCGAGCAAAGATCTCGCCGGGCGGGCGATGGAGTACTACGCCGGGCGCGGCGTTGCGGTGCGTAAGCTCATCATGACCGCTCTGCAGGAGGACGGCACGATGCTCTGCCCGCAGATTTTATCGCGCGAATCCTATGAGCTGAAGATCGGCGCAATGTCCCCCGAAATCGCGTCGGCCAACTATCAGCAGATCCCGATCGATCTCAAGGGGCGGCTCTACAGCAGCTTTAAGACCTACAGCAATCTGCCGGTGGATGAGCGGGGGCGGCCTATCTCCCACGGTGTCTACAACTACACCGACACCGCCGACACCGGCGAGGACTGGCTCTGCTCGATCGACTATGTCGATGTCAACGGCGAGGCTTATGTCACAAACATCATCTATACGCAGGAGGCGATGGAGGTCACCGAGCCTGCCGTCGCTAAGATGCTTGACGAGGATGGAGTCAACACCGCCGAAGTCGAGAGCAACAACGGTGGCCGAGGCTTTGCGCGCAACGTCGAAAACCACCTGCGGCAGCGCAAAAACCGCCGCTGCGTGGTCAAGTGGTTCCACCAAAGCCAAAATAAAAAGGCTCGTATCCTGACCAACGCCTCGTGGGTCATGGAGCATATCTATTGGCCGGTCAACTGGATGGATCGCTGGCCGGAGTTTTATAAGGCTTTAATCAGCTACCAAAAGGCGGGCAAAAACGCCCACGACGACGCAGCCGATGCCGTGACCGGCATCGCCGAGCACTTTGTCAAGCCGCGCAACCGCTTAAAGATCGGAAAAAGGAGGTTTGGGTTGTAAATGCAGGGGGATATCAAAAATCAGATTGGCCGCCCTGTGCGGCTGACCATCGCGGAGGATACCGAGGTCACCGCCGAGGTGATCGACTTTTTTCTGAGGGCGAATAAGCCAAACCTCGACCGATATGAGGCGCTTGACCGCTACTACCACAACGAGACGGCGATCCAGCAGCGGAGGATGGGCGACCCGGACAAGCCAAACAATCGGATTTCCCACGCCTTTGCCAAGTACATCACCAAGGTGGCCACCGCGTTTTTTATGGGGCGGGGTGTCCGGGTTGAGGCTGATCCGCCCGAGTACAAAGCTGCGCTGGACGATGCCAGCGATACAACGATGGCCGACATCCGTCACTTTGAAGAGGCGAAAGAGATGGCCAAATCGGGGCTATCCTTCGAGTGGCTGTACTTTGACGATTCCGGGCAGCCGCGCAGCAAAAATTATGATGCCCCCGATATGATCCCGATCTTTTCGCAGTCCCCCGACCGATATCTTGCGCTGGTGCTGCACCCCTATCGGATCGAGTACATCGACCGGCGCAGACGCAGTGAGGAGTTTGTCGACGTCATTGATCCGCAGTACATTACGACGTGGCAGCGCACGGGCGGCAAGCAGTTAAAAATGATCGAGCGGTTTTCCCACGGGTGGAGCGATATCCCGGTCATTATCCGGCAGAACAACGCCGAAAGCAAAGGCGACTATGAGGACATCATCCCACAGATCGACGGCTATGATAAGGCGCAGTCGGACACCCAAAACGACCTCGACTACTTTTCCGACGCCTATCTGGTGCTGGAAGGGGTCGAGGACACCACGGCAGTCGACGAGGATGGCAACGAGATATCCGCAGGCGAATCGGCAAAGCTTATGAAGCGCAATCGGATGCTCTATGTCCCGAAGGGATGCAAGGCCGAGTTTATCACCAAGCAGGGCGACGATGCGACATCAGAACACCACAAAGACCGGCTGCGAAACGATATCTTTTTTCTGTCGCAGGTGCCGAACTTGACCGATGAATCGTTTGCAGGCAACCTCTCGGGCGTGGCCATCAAGTACAAGTTGTTTGGGCTTGAAGAGTTAGTTATGGAGAAGGAGACCTATTTTACCAGCAGCGAGATGAAGAAAATCCGGCTGCTGACCGACTATCTCAACACCCTGTACGGCCAGCAGTGGGACTGGAAGGACGTTGAACTCAAGTTTGACCGCTCGGCAGTTGCCAACACCCTTGAGATCGCGCAGATCATCAACTCGCTGCGGGATGTCCTCTCGGATGAGACGCTGGTCGGCATGTGGCCGGACGTCGAGGATGCAGCCAAGGAGCTGCGGCAAAAAGCCCGCGAGCAGCGGCAGCGGGAAAATCTTGACGGCTTTGGCGATGACGGCGAGGGCGAGGTGGAGTAATTGACCTCGCAGGATTATTGGCAGCAACGCGCCGAGCAAAATGCGCTGCGGGTCTATCGCTACTCCCAGCGGCGGGCGCAACTGGTCACCCGATGGTTTGGCCGGGCTTCCCGCGAGATGCAGCAGCGGGTCAACGCCTTTTATCGGGTCTATGCCGAGAGCGAGGGCATCAGCCTGCAGGCGGCCAAGGCAACCCTCACCGACCGGCGCGCCGTCAGTCTGACCCGCGCCGAGTTTGAGCGGCTCGCCACCCTCTATCCCAACGACCCGATCATCCAGCGGTTGCTCAGGCAAGCGTCGCTGCAGCGGGCAATCTCCCGCGAGGAGTTTTTGCGGATGCAGCTGCAGCTGCTGGCGTCCGAGCTGTACGGCGAGACATCGGGCGAGATCCACCGCACCCTGACCGAGACGTTTGAGGACGCCTATTATCACGGGCTGTATGACTACCAGCAGTTTGTCGGCTATGGCAGCAGCTTTAACCGGATCAGTACCCACCAAATCGAAGCTGCCGTCACGACCAAGTGGTCGGGAAAAAACTACTCAGATCGGCTTTGGGGCGATCACCGGGTATCGCTGGCGCGGTACCTCGACCGGATCATCACCACCGGCTTTGCCGAGGGGCGCAGCGGTGCACAGATGGGAGCCGAGCTGCAAAAGGCTATGGATCTCTCGGCCTACAACGCCCGCAGGCTGATCCGCACCGAATCGGCGCAGGTAGCCAATCGCGCCAACCTACTGGCTTATCAGGAGTTTGGGACGCCGCAGTTTCAGTTTTTAGCGACATTGGATTTCAAGACATCCGAGCTTTGCCAAGGGATGGATGGAAAGGTGTTCGACGTCAAGGACGGAAAGGTCGGGGTCAATCTGCCGCCGCTCCACCCGTTCTGCCGGTCTACCACCGTGCCTTATCTTTTTGACCCCGAGTTTGACCAAGACGAAACCCGCGCGGCACGTGGCAAGGATGGCCGGACGTATCAGGTGCCCGCCAGCATGACCTACAAGGAGTGGCACAAACAGCATGTCGAGGCTGATCCGGAGTGGATGCTCGCCGAAACAAAGTTGCAGCATGGCCGTGCTGACGCAGCGCAGTACGCGGCATACCGCGATCGGCTCGGTAAGGGTGCGCTGAAATCCTTTGACGCATACCAGCAAACCAAGTATACTGATGCTGATGGATGGGATACACTCAAACGCCAGTATCGCCGGGCAAATTGGCAGGCCCGCAGCGGCAAGAGCGCCGGTCAAAGCGCCGCGCCCAATGATGGCAAGCCGCAGCTCCTCGGCACACTTGCCGAGGTCACCGAGAGCAGCGCCATCGAGACGCTGGCCGGGTACCGCAGCGAGTTGGCTGGGCTTGACCATGAGGTCAATATCAGCATCACCGCCAACGGCCAGATCTGGCGCACCGAGGGCACCGCAGGCGCGGTGCATCCCGAGCAGGTCGAAGCCGAAGGGGTTTCTCTTGTTGGATCGTATAGCCTGCATAATCACCCTGCATCAGAAACCTATTACTCCTTAAGTGAGTATGATGTAGGCTTCTTTTTCGGGCATGGAGAACGATACTCGGAAGCATTCGATCATATTTACCGCTATCATATGCAGCGCACAGCCGAAACCCCCGCCATGACCTACGACGAGGCAAAAGACTTATTCAGAAAAATATATCAGGAGCACGCCCATCAGCTGTCATGGGAAGGAAAAATTGACATAGACGAGGATGGATATCATGTCACGATGATCGAGCTGGCAAAACGCTTAAAATTTGAGTATGGGAGGGAAACACTGTGATCGATCCAAGTAGCGCAAACTATCAGTCCTATATCACAGAATGTAGGGAGCTCGGCAAATGGCATATGGAAGAATGGGAAAAGATAGGAGAATTGCGAAAAGCGGAGCAGTTTCGTGGCAAGGACGATCCGAGCGTCATCCGCCTGCATAGAGAATATAGCCGCCGTCTCAAAGAATTGCAGATCAAATATGGATACCGCGAAAAGCTCCCGTAAGGGGGCTTTTTATATTGGACAGGAGGGAATCGCCATGAACCAGAAGCGCGCCCGGCAGCTCCGGCGCATTGAGGGGAGACTCGCCGCGCTGGAGGATGCCGTCGAGACCCGGAGCCGGTCCAATATAAAAAGC